>JBOIDW010000392.1:0-17513 GCA_050740655.1 Gammaproteobacteria bacterium
GAACAGCAACACGTACCAGCCGTACCATTCAGTCTGCGCCAAGTCTCCTCCTCAAGCATCAGCAGCTTGAATGCCATGGTCAGTGCCTTGCCCCGGCTGCCTGCCCCTGGGGGTCCATCGCGGAGACGACCCGAGCCCATCTCGGCGTAGCTGACCTCCTGCGCCGGCCCCGCGGTCCGCGAACAGCAGGCTCAGCCCGGCCATGAGGTAAATTTCTCGCTACCTGCTAAACAGGCGGTATCATGGGCGCGGATCGGAAGTCAAGACGCATTAGGAGGAGGATTTATGACCGAAAAACACGTGCTCACCAGAGAACAGATGAAGGCCAGCTATCCCAACCAGTGGCTTCTGGTAACCGACTGCGAGCTCGATCCCGCCACGTCCCTGCACAAAGGCCGCGTGGTGGCCCACAGTAAAGATCGGGGAGAAATTCATCGGGTCCTTAAGAAACATTCAGGGAACCTCTGCGTTTATTTTACCGGCAGCCTCTCTCGGGATACCGGGGTCCTGTTCTCATGGCCCGAGTGACCTATGATCCCTCCGCCCCGGTTATCGTTATTGATCTTCTCCTTGAATCCTCTGCTGGCAGCTCCTCTCTACTGATCCCCGTCGTCCTTGATACCGGCGCCAGCTTTACCGTCGTTGCTACAGATATCTTGGTCCAGCTTGGCTATGACCCGGCCAATCCCCTGCTTGAGCGCCAGCGTATCGTGACTGGCAGCGGCATTGAATATGCCCCGCGCATAACCGTGCGATCCGCCACCGCTATCGGGCAAAAGGTTACCCGGCTGGAAATCTTGTGCCATGACATTCCTGCAGAGAGCGGAGTAGACGGTCTTCTGGGGCTGAACTTCCTCAGGCACTTCAAGCTGACTCTTCGCCCGCACAAAGGGATCATTGAGCTGACCAAGGAACGATAGCGCTGTCATAGCTTTGTCAAGATCTCTTTCTAAAAATGTGCAAATAAGCCCCGATCCCATTCGCTTGTCGTCCGCTGCTTACGCCGATCGACCCATCGCTATTTGGTTATTCACCCTCTGCGCAATGGTCGCCATCATGGTGGTGATAGGGGGTGTCACGCGCCTCACGCACTCCGGCCTGTCCATCGTCGAGTGGAAGCCTATCGCCGGGGTCCTGCCGCCATTATCCCAGTCTGAATGGCAGGAGGACTTCACCCGCTACCAACAATTCCCTGAGTATCAGAGGCTGAACCGGGACATGACGCTGGAGGGCTTCAAGGGCATCTTCTGGCTCGAATTCATCCATCGCCTATGGGGCCGCATCCTGAGCCTGGTCTTTATCGTGCCATTCCTATGCTTCCTCGTGCGCGGCCGTATCGACCGGCCCCTGGCCGGGCGGCTCGCCGTGGTGTTCCTATTGGGCGCGGCGCAGGGCGTGCTCGGCTGGTATATGGTGAAGAGCGGGCTGGTGGACCGACCCGATGTCAGCCCCTATCGTCTGAGCGCCCATCTGCTGCTGGCCTTTCTGCTCTATGGTTATCTCTTACGACTCGGTCTGAGCCGCATCGCGCCGGGACCGAATATCGATACCGCCGCGGGATTGCGCACGGGGCTGGGATGCCTGGCCGCCCTAGTGCTCTTAACCATAGCTTCGGGTGGGCTGGTGGCCGGCCTCGATGCCGGGTTTGCCTACAACACCTTTCCGCTCATGGCGGGGCAGATCGTCCCCGACGGCCTGTGGCTGATGGAGCCCATCACGCGCAATCTGTTCGAGAACCTCATCACGGTACAATTCCAGCACCGGTTGCTGGCGATCCTCTGCTGCGCCTTGGCGCTGGCACTGTGGGCATTCTCGTACCGGTCTCCGCTCGGGGAACGCGCACGCCTGGCCATGCATGCCACGGCGGCGAGTGCCTTGCTGCAGCTCGGGCTGGGGATAGCGACCCTGGTGCTGGTCGTGCCCATTCCCTGGGCCGCGGCGCACCAGGCCGGTGCCTTGTTATTGTTTACCGCCACGCTGTACGCGCATTTCACGCTGCGCCGGTCATAACGTGGTTCCGGGCGGAGGGCCTGTTCAGTGGGAACAGCAATCCGGTTCTTCGTCCGCGACCGATGCCGGTTCGTCGTTAGCAAGATCTTTATACGCCTTGAAGGCCTTCAAGGCCCACATCTCGCCGACGCACCCGCCCATCGTGGAGGCGACGGCGAGGAACTCGCCGAGCTCGTGCTTGGCCGCACCGAGTTGCACGGCCCGCCGGACGTAGAACTTGAAACACGGCTCGCAACGGGCCGAGACGGCCCAGAGCATGGCGGCCAGTGCCTTGTACCGAGCGGGTACCGCGCCATCGGTAAATATGGCGTCCTGCCGCATCTGCTGCAGGTGTTGCGCCGTGCCTTTGCTAAGCTGGGCAAACTCGGCCATCAGGCCCAGGGCCGGATCGATATCGGTTAGCGGCACGGTGCGGGCCCCGGTTACTGGTTTAAGGATGACGGATAGCCCGCGTCCGTCGTCGCCTTGATGAGCGCATCGGTATCGGCCTTATCCGGGTCGTAGGTCACGGTCGCGGTCTTGGTGTCGAGATCGACCTTGGCGTCGGTCACGCCCGGTAGCTGTTCGAGCGCCTTTCTGACCGTGATCGGGCATACCGGGCAGCTCATGTTCTTCACGCTCAGCGTAACGGTCTGCGGGTTGCCCGGCAGCGTCGCGAGCGGCCACAGGGCTAAAACGGCGATCAGTAAGCGGCGCATGGCAGTGGTCTCCTTCGGTTATTCAATAGAACCATGGCGCGAGCCAGGGCACGGCCAGCAGCGCGACCAGCGGCAGCGCGACCAACCAGAAGGTCCAGCGCTGGCGCTGGACGGTGCTCGGGTCGGCGCAGGGCGTGCCGGGGGCGCAGACCTGCGGCACGAGGTAGAGGCGGCGGAACGCCAAGCCGAGAAACAGCAGCGTGAGCACGATGAAGACCGGACGGTAGGGCTCCAACGCCGCCAGCGTGCCGATCCAGGCGCCGCTGATTCCTAACGCGAGCAGTACCAGCGGCGCGACGCAGCATAGCGATGCGCCGACGGCGGCCAGCGCCCCGGCCGCCAGTGGGCCGTTCGCGTTGAGTGGGGTCATGTCGTTACATCCGAACCGATAGTGTTGAGTGTATTCTAAACTCCGTAGTAGGGTACAGAATCAAGAGGGTATTGCGCATGCCGGGTCTATTGACCATCGGGCGGCTCGCGGCTGCTGCCGGGGTGAACCTGGAAACCATCCGTTACTACCAGCGGCGCGGCTTGCTGGAGGAACCGGGCAAACCGCCGGGCGGTTACCGGCACTATCCCGCGGACGCCGTGAAGCGGCTGCGCTTCATCAAGCGTGCGCAGGCGCTGGGGTTTACGCTGGAAGAAATCACCGGCTTGCTGCGCTTGGAAGGCGCGGATTGCTGTGCCGATACGCGGGCGCTGGCGACCCGCAAGCTGAGCGTGATCGAGGCGAAGATCGCCGATCTCGACGCGATGCGCTCGGCCTTGGCCGGACTCGTGCGCGCTTGCGATAGCGGCGACGGTCGCGCGACCTGCCCGATCATCCAGGGGTTGGCGCGCGATTGACGCGGACGTCACGCGCGACAGATGCTTTGCCCGCCCCTAATGCGGGCCGCCATTCTTCCCCATCAAGACGTTTCCGGTCATCACGCGATCGGTAAACGCCATCGCCAGGGCCGAAAGCACGAAGGTGATGTGGATGACCACCTGCCAAAAGATCTCCTTGTCGGAAAACTGCCCGGGATTCATGAAGGTCTTCAACAGATGGATCGCCGAGATCCCGATGAGCGCCGTCGCCAGCTTGACCTTCAAGACCCCGGCGTTGACGTGCGACAGCCATTCCGGCTGATCGGGATGATGTTCCAGATCGAGCCGGGAAACAAAGGTCTCGTAGCCGCCGATGATGACCATGACGAGCAGGTTGGCGATCATCACCACGTCGATTAGACCGAGGACGATCAACATGATCTGCTTGTCGCTCAGGGCGCCGGCCTGCTCGACGAGGTGCACAAGCTCAAGCATGAATTGATAGACGTAAACACCTTGGGCGACGATGAGTCCCAGATAAAGCGGTGCTTGTAGCCAGCGGCTCCAGAATATCAGTCCCTCTACGCCTCGTACCAAACGATCGAACATGCGCGGTCTCTTTAGTGATGAATGCGGCGCGATTGTATCACCCCTCCGGGCGCCCGTTTCTTCACGCGCGCCAGACCCAGAAAGCATAGGATTCGGATATAGGCCCAGCCTAGGTCCAGCTCCCACCACCGATACGATAAGCGTGCCGATCCCGGGCAGGCGTGGTGATTGTTGTGCAGCTCCTCGCCGCCTATCAGTAGACCCCACGGCACGATATTCGTGGAGCGGTCCGGGCACTCGAAGTTTCGATAACCGAAGTAGTGCCCCAGGCCGTTGACGACCCCGGCCGCGAACAGCGGGATCCAGGCCATCTGGACGGCCCATACGGTGAGGCCATAAGGGCCGAACAGGGCGAGATCGATCAGCAGCATGATCGGCGTGCCGTAGTCGAAGCGCTTGGTATAGAGGTGACGCTCGAGCCAGTCGTCGGGCGCGCCGTGGCCGTAGGCCGTAACGGTCTCGGGGTCGCGCGCCGAGGCCCGATACAGCTCCGTGCCCCGGGTGAGGAGCGTCTTGATGCCATAGACTTGGGGACTGTGCGGATCGTCAGCCGTTTCGACCTGCGCGTGGTGCTTGCGGTGTACCGCGATCCATTGCCGGGTCACAATGGCGCTCGTCAACCACAGCCAGCAGCGGAAGAAGTGGGCGATGGCCGGATGCAGATCCAGGGCCCGGTGCGCCTGATGCCGGTGCAGATAGATCGTGACCGCGGCGATCGTGACGTGCGTGACGGTCAGCGTGTAAACCAGGTAGCCCCAAAACGAGGGGTCCCAGTAGCCCCAGTGCATGGTGATATGCTTCGTTTGAGCGGGACGCGGTCCTCGGTTACGGAGATACATCCCCCGCAAGGGCTCGTCTCTCCGACTCCTGCCTTGATTTCATCGGCGCGGCTCCGTAAACGTGGACGTTAATCTACGAGCTCGGCCCGATGCTCGGAGCAGGGCCGGATGGCACACCGGCTCATGGGTAATCCGCCAACTCGGCCTCCAACGGCCGTTCCTTTCGAAACCGGCTGACCCCGAGAATGCTGAAACCCAAAACCCTTCCCTGCTGGTCCACGCGTTCCATGACGGCATCGTTCGCGGTTTCGCGCATGTAGCCCGGGGCATCGCGGAACTGCACCTCCAAGAAGTCGCCTTCCGGATCGAACCACACCTTCACCTTGTCGGCCATCAGGGCTCTCCGGGCGGCGCTAGAACAGTCCCGCGACATCGACCTGGGACCCCGTTAGTGCAACCAAGCAGAGCGCGGCTGGCCGCGCGAGCGAATGGGACTCGAGATACCCGGTGTCGGACGGCGACGTGAACAGGTGCAGGCGCTTATTCTCGAGATCGACCAGCCACGCCTCGGGAATGCCGTGGCGGGCGTAGAGCGGCATCTTGATGTCGCGGTCGTAGGCGAGCGTGGTGTCGGCGACCTCGACGATGAGTAGCACATGTTCCGGGCGAGGATGGCCGCTGCGATAGAAATCCGCTCGTGGCTCGAGCAGCATGATGTCGGGCTGCGGCTCGCTCTCGGCCGCCAGTGCTAGCGGATTCTGGACAAACACCAAGGCCGAGTCTCCCACGGCGCGTTCCAGTCTCTTGGCCAAGAACCCGACCGTTCCGGCGTGGTTACTCCCGATTGGCGCCATGTCTATGACCTCTCCGTCGATGAGCTCCACCCGTTCGTCGGCTCGCAGGATCCCCGCCTCGCCCATGCGGCGGAAGTCGTCCGCGGTCAGCCGGTGCCGGCGCACTTCGGTGTGTAGTACAGTGGACATCGTGGCTATGCCTCAAGCGGGAGGTGGGAAATGGGTTTCAACGGTCAAGAGCTATCAATTTTAGGGTCTTCCCCTCGCTCGGAAGCAGTGCAGCCTGCTTTGCTTTGGGAAAGCCATATTCAGCCTTCATATTTTCGCATATCTCGCGGCATATCTCGCGACGACCCGATTGCGCCCGTGGCGGACGGGTGCCTCGCTTATCGCCAAGTAGCCCTTCAGCGCTTCGTTCATCATAGTCTGATAACCCGTTCCAGCCTGCTCCGCTCGAGCACGAAATTCGTCCAGTACAGTATCGTCGATATAGATCGTAATGCGGGTCTTCCCGTGGCTGGAGAGCAGCGCACCCCGCTTTGCTCCGGAAAAGTCGTATTCAGCCATAATACTCGCGTACCTCACGGCGTGTGGCACGACGAGCCGAGATGATCCGGATGTCGTCGCCACGAAGCGTGTAAACCACTACCAGTATCTGTCCCGCGCTCCCTCACGGTCGGAGAATTTCGCCGCATTAGTGCGTGTCAAGAAACCGGATGTTGCACGCGGTCCCCCGGAACCGCTTCAGCGTTAGGGGAGGAAGGATTCCCGCTCAGCGCCGCGTGAGTTGGGTGGTCGGCACTGCGTGCGGCGCTGACCAGGTTCGACAAGCTCGGTGCCACCTGCTCGAAGGTGAATTTATGGTAGTGATAGCCCATCAACACATAAGGGAGCACGAAGCCGATCTGGTCCGGGCAGCGTCGCAAGACGTCCCAGGTAAATTGAAGGCTTGCGCGGCGATACTCCGGGGATAGCTGCCGGATGGCGCGGGCCAGCGTAATCAGGCGCAACAGCGCCGACCCTATCGTAGGTTGGTGTCGAACCGCCCTGACCAGACTGTCCAAGCCAACGCTAATCAACCAACCCAACCTGCGCCTGCGCTGCGCGAGTGCAGGCGGATAAGGCAATCGGCGCAGTGCCTCCAGCGTGCGGCGGAAATAGGCAGGGGCCGAGTAGATCGATTCCAGTATGCGCCGGTGTCCATCGAGTAGGCGATCGAATGGGAGGATCGTCCGTACGTTGGTATAGCCAGAGGCCACCGTTCGATTGCCGCCTGCGTCATCGTCTTCCAGCAGCCGACCGGTGCTCTTCATGCGGGCGTAAAGCGGGGTACCGGGCAGCGCGACGATCGGGCCGATCATCGCGTTGGGGATCGCCGCGTCTTCGATAAACCGGATCTGGCGCTCGAAGATATCCTCTGCATCGCTGTCGAAACCGATGATGAATCCACCGAAGACCAAAAGTCCGGATCCCTGGACGACACGCACGCGATCGAGCATGGAGCCCTTGAGGTTTTGCACCTTGCGTGTCTCTTTCAAACCCTCTTCGGAGGGGGTCTCGATACCGATAAAGACCCACAGGAATTTCGCGGCGACCATGAGCTCGAGCAGCTCGCGATCATCGGCCAGGTTGATCGTGGCCTCGGTGCCGTAGAAGAACGGATCGCCGTGCCCGGCGTTCCAGGCCGCCAGTTCCGGTAGCAACGCCTTGACGGCCTTCTTATTCCCGATGAAGTTGTCGTCAACGATAAAGATCATGCCGCGGTATCCGGTCGCGTAGACTGCATCCAGCTCTCGAAGAACCTGTGCGGGCGTCTTGGTCCTGGGCTTGCGGCCGAACATCACGATGATGTCACAGAACTCGCATAGGAACGGACAGCCGCGCGAGAACTGGATCGGGATGGCCCCATAGTCGCCGACCCGCAAGAGGGTGAAGTGGGGAACCGGCGTCAGGGATACATCGGGTTTTTCGTCGCTCGTATACAGGGCGGCATAGCTGCCGTCCTCCACGTCCCGCAGGAACATCGGCCAGGTGATCTCACCTTCATTGAGCACCAGCACGTCACAGTGAGGGGTACATTCGGCCGGACAGGCGGTCGGATAGGGGCCACCGAACACCAAGAGCTTTCCCGCCCGCCGGCAGCGGCCGGCCGTGTCCAAGAGCGATGGCTTCTGGGGCAGCATGGCCGAGAAGCACACGATATCCGCCCACTCGATGTCGTCGTCGTTCAGGGGTACGCAGTTCAGATCGACCAGGCGGATCGAATAGCTCGCGGGCGTCAAGGCCGCAATCGTCAGCAGTCCCAGGGGCGGCATGATCGCCTTCTTGCCGATGAGCGGAAGAAAATACTGCATGCCCCAATAGGTCGCCGGGAATTCCGGGTAAACCATCAAGATATTGCGATAGGGGTGACACATAGCGTTCCGGCGCGCAGGTCCTAGCATAACCGCATCGGTCAGGTCGTGGTCATGGTTCGGTGTTCGGGGTCCGCGCCGGCGCCCCAATCGGTACCCTGGCCCAGAACTGCGCCCACTGAAGCCCGATCGGGCCGGTGGATTGCGCCGTGTTCGGTGACGATTACGTCGATGAGCCCGGCCGGGGTCACGTCGAAGACCGGATTCCAGGCGTCCGCACCGGCGGCGGCGATGGGCTGGCCTGCGAGCGTGAGGACCTCCGCGGCGTGACGTTCCTCGATGGGGATGAGCCCGCCTTCTGCAACCTCGGGATCGAAGGTCGAGGCCGGCGCGACGACCATGAAACGCAGCCCATGGGCGCGCGCCGCCACGGCCAGGCCGTAGGTACCGATCTTGTTCACCACGTCGCCGTTGGCGGCGATGCGGTCGGCACCGACGACGACCCAGTCGAGGCCGCCGCGCTGCATGAGGAAGGCGGCCGCATTGTCGCCGAGCAGGGTCACGGGGATGCCGTCCTGCAGCAGTTCCCAGGCGGTCAGGCGCGCCCCTTGTAACCAGGGACGGGTCTCGCCCGCATAGACCCGGCTGACCAGCCCTCGCGCATAGGCGCTGCGCACCACGCCCAGCGCCGTACCGTAACCGCCGGTGGCCAGTGCGCCGGCATTGCAATGGGTCAGCAGACGCGCGCCGGGCGCGATGAGTCCCGCACCGATGTCACCCATGCGGCGGCAGGCCGCGATGTCTCCGGCGTGGATGCGCTGGGCCTCGGCCAGCAACAAGGGTTCGGGATCGGCATTGCCGGAGGGGAAGCACGAGCGCATCCGCCGGATCGCCCAGCGCAGATTGATCGCAGTGGGGCGCGCCTCCGCGAGCACCTGCAGGTCCGCTTCGATGTGCTCACGCCAACGCGCCGGAGACGCACGATAGGCCGCGCGGGCCGCCAGCACCACCGCATAGGCCGCAGCGATCCCGATGGCCGGGGCGCCGCGCACCACCATGTTGCGGATCGCCTCGGCCGCCTCGGCCGCACGGCTCAGGGCCACATGCGCGGTGCGTTGCGGCAGCAGCCGTTGATCGAGCAATACCAGTTGAGCGTCCCGCCATTGGACCGCCGCTACGGTGCTCGCCGGCCGATCGGTCCGCGCGGTAGATGCCGGGGATGAAGTCATGAGGTCATCGTGCAGTGCATGCGCCCCGCGCAGTTGCCATGTGGTACTGCGCTCCCTATCCTAGGCTTGCGCTTGATTGGATTGCGACGCGGGACATGGCCGGCGAGGATACAAGAGAAGTAGTGATCAGCATAGATGCCGAGATCCGCGCTCTGATCCCGGGCTACCTGAGCAATCGACAAACCGACCTCACGGGCATCCGCGCCGCGCTGGCGGTCGCAGACCACGAGGCCATCCGCATCATCGGGCATAGCATAAAGGGTTCCGGCGGCGCCTATGGTTTCGAGGCGCTGAGCGCCATCGGCGCGCGCTTGGAGGATGCCGCGACCGCGCGGGACCGGCCCGGCATCGAGGCAGCCGCGAGCGCGCTGGCGGATTATCTACAGCGTCTGCGCGTGGTTTACGTAGAATAGGCTCGTGCCCGGCAAGGCAGACCCCTTGTCCTCACCCCTGCCCGAGACGCCCGCGCCGGCCGGATCGAAGGCGAGCTTCGTGCTGCCGGTCGCGCTGGGGCTTGCGTTCCTGGTCCTGCTGGTGGCCCTGGCCTTTGAGAACGCCCTCGACGCCGAGCAGCGTGTCTTCGAGGTCGAAGCGCTATTGGCAAAGAATGCCGCCACGCTAGGGATCACCGACGCGGATAAGGTCGCGACGAGGATCGTGACCTTTGTCGATGCCATCGATGGTGCCGGCGCGCAGGGGCAGGCCTTGACCCGTTACACGTCCGCGCTCCTCGATCAGCATCCCTACGTGGATGCGGTTTTCATCTATCCCCCCGAGTCCTTGAGCGTGCTCGGCGCGGGCGGCACTATCGAGGCGGCGGCCCGCCCCTGGTCGGCCGGCCGCGGTGGCGCGAGCGACGAGCGCATGCTGCTCGGCCCGCTCAGCACCCATCCGCTCTTCGTCGAGGCCTTGCGCGCCGCACTGGCAACCGGCAATACGGTCCCGATCACCGTAGATCCGAGTGGCCGTTCCGACGGCCGCTATTTATTGTTGCGTGCCGTGCCGGTTCCTCGAGGCACCGCAGGCAGTCCTGAACTGCGCCTTCGGTACGGTTTGCTGATCCTCGCCCTGGATACCGGCCGTCTCTTCGAGCGCATATCGGTCTCCGGCCCGCTGCGCGTGCACCTCTTCATCGAGAGTGCGGGACTGACCGGGCGTCGCACGATCTTCAAACGTGCCAGTGACGCGCGCGGTTCGGGCGAGGACTGGACGCTACGCGAGTTGCACGACGAGACCGCCGTCCAGTTTCCTTATTACTCGGCCAGGTTGGTCGTGGATAAGACCATCTACTGGGCCAATATAAAGAAGGGCCTCCTGGCCACCGCGCTCATGCTCGGCATCGGGGTGACGCTGCTGCTCGTCGCCCTGGCGCGCGCCAAGGAGCAGCAGGCCGGCCAGCTCCTGTCCCGTAACCGGGAGATCGAACAGAAGGTCATCGGCCAGACCGCGGCCCTGGCCTTGGCGCGCGACCAGGCCCTGGCCGCTTCCAGGGTCAAGTCGGAGTTCCTGGCCAGCATGAGCCACGAGATCCGTACGCCGCTCAACGCCATCATCGGCATGGCCGAGCTGCTCGGGGATACCGCCTTGAACTCCGCGCAGCGCAAGTACGTCGACATCTTCCGCAAGGCCGGCGAGGCCCTGCTCGCGCTGGTCAACGATATACTCGATCTCACCAAGATCGAGGCCGATCAGATCGTCCTGGAGGAGGTGGACTATCATCTACGCGAGGTCATCGAGCAGGTGGCGGATATCTACGCGGTGCGGGCCGACGAGAAGGGTCTCGAGCTGGTGTGCCGCATCGACCCCGGTTTGCCTGCGCGGGTCTACGGTGACCCGACTCGCCTGCGGCAGGTCTTGCTCAATCTCATCGGCAATGCGGTGAAATTCACCGAGCGCGGCGAGGTCAGCCTACAGGCATCCCTCGGTGAGAGCGCCGACGAGACGGTGTGGATTAAATTCGCCGTTTCGGACTCCGGGATCGGTATCCCGCCGGATAAGCTCCGGTCGATCTTCGACAGCTTCTCGCAGGTCGATGCCTCGACCACCCGCCGTTACGGCGGCACCGGCCTCGGCCTGACCATCTCCAAGCGCTTGGTGGACCTGCTGGGCGGCCAGCTCAGCGTACAGAGCGAGGTCGGCCAGGGCAGCACCTTCCGCTTTTCCGTCAAGCTCCGGCGCGCCGGCAGCGCGACACTGGACGTGACCCAGGACATCTCGCTGGTGCGCGTGCACGCCCTGGTCATCGATGACAATGCCACCAATCGATTGGTCGTGCGCGAGACCTTGGCGGCGCAGGGTTGCAAGGTGACCGAGGCTGCGGACGCCACCTCGGGCATCGCCGAGCTGAAGCGCGCACGGGCGGCGGGAGAGGACTACCGGGTCGTCATTACCGACTGCCGCATGCCGGATGTGGACGGATTCCAGGTGATCGAGGCGGTGAACGCCACCGGCGGCGAGCCCAGACCGGTGCTGATGCTCACCTCATCGAACCTGCGCGTGGACATGCTCCGCGCCCGCGACCTCGGTGTGACCGCCTACCTGGTCAAGCCGGTAAAGGCCGCGGAACTGGTCCGCTCGGTGCGGGCCGCGCTCGCCGGCGCTCAGGGGCCTATCGATCTCGGCGCTTCCACCACTGGGAGTTTTACCGTGCCGGTCGGCATGCTGCCGATCCTGCTGGCCGAGGATACCGCCGACAACGTCGTGCTCATCCAGGCCTTTCTGAAGAAGACCCCGTATCAGATAGACGTGGCGGAAAACGGCGCGATCGCCGTCAAGAAGTTCAAGGAGCGCGCCTATGGACTGGTGCTCATGGACCTGCAGATGCCGGTCCTGGACGGCCATGCGGCCACGCGGGAGATCCGCCACTGGGAGAACGAACTGGGCGTCAAGCCCACGCCGATCGTCGCCCTCACCGCGCATGCCCTGAAAGAGTACGTCGAGAAAAGCATCGCCGCGGGCTTCGATGCCCATCTCACCAAGCCGGTTCGCAAGGACGTGCTATTAGCCGTCCTGCGCCGCTATATGCGGCCCGAGACGAGTCCGGCGACCGGCGAGCACCAGGCGGTTGAGCAGAGCGAGCCCGGCGCCTAGGGCCACCGTAAGACCGAAAGACCGATCTCGTGCAGCACCTCAAGGAGATAGCACGTTCTTTCCTTGTCAGCCGGAGGCCGCCAATCGCACGTTTTCGACAATGAGACGAGGGATCTCGTCCACGCCGATTACGTGCTTGGCATCCAGGATCTCGATGCCGACGAGGGTCTCACCCGGACCGATATTCAGGGCGGCCTCGTCGTTCAGCCGCAAGGTGCGACACTCGTAGCTCCCTTCCAAGAGCCAGATGTACAGGCGTCCACAAACGTGTGGGCGGAGTCCGGATACGCGTCAGCCAGGCGCCGCACGAGCGATGGCGCCAGATTCTGATCGAGCAGCAGCTTCAAGCGGCGGCGAACTTCCGTTCGCGGTCGGCGGAAACCGCAAAATAGCGGCGCCCATCAACGCAGCAGCTTTTCCAACTCCTCGGCGTCTGCCCGATCCTTTGTCCGGCCGGTTGCGCGTTTGTTGATCAGCAACTGATCGAGCGCGATGAACGGGAGCTGCAGGCCGTCCACCATCGCCAGCACGCGGTGCCGGTAACACTCTCTGAAACTGATTCCGGAAATGTCGTTCATCAGCTCCAGCTTCACCGGCTCATGACCCAGGCGGATCAGGCTTTTCGGCCTGAGGAAAAGAGCGGAGCGAATCTGCGGCAGCTCGAAGCCGAATTTATTAAGAACTTTGACCAGGCCTGCCGCGTTCGCCTTACTGGCTGCAAAGAACAGGTCCAGATCGCCGGTGGCACGTACATAGCCGTGATAAGCCACGGCATAGCCGCCCACAATCAGGTAGCGGACTTTATGTTCGTTGAGCAGCTTCAAAAAATCTTTGAAGTCTGCGTGTAACTCGTGCATGGCCATAGAGAGTTTCGCGCAGCATTTCAAGGGCGGCTAGGCGCTCCCGGGCGGGGCGCGTCGCCCAGCGCAGGGTTTCCGGTGCGCTGTCCGCCGTCGTCCCGGCACTGAATGCCGTGCGGTCTAGGTGGAAGGGATGCTTTGGACGTCTGGCAGGCATGAGGAATCTATAACTGTTGTTCAGCGAGTAGGGCGGGAAAGCGCAGCGCATCCCAAGTTGACCGAGTAACTCGACAGGCTGGATGCGCTGCGCTTTCCCCCTACCGGCTCTCGAAAATAATTCAACCTGGCCCCTTAAATTGCGCTGACCTCGTCGCTCCTGCGACTGACCTTGCCGCTCATCTCGCCCTGGCTGAGCCAGCGCCGCGAACTGGTGCTGTTCGCACACCCCCTGGGAATTCGTCGATCTTTCGGGGCTCGCGTTCCGTTACGTCGAACCCACCGCTCGGTCGATGATATGGATCGTCCTAGGCGGTATGTCGGAGCAGCGAGTCGCCCGCTTGCTATGTCAGTGCGAGATTATACACCTCGTCGGTCTGAGGCGGAGCCTCGTTAGCCATTGGTTATCCAGCCGCGGCGATGATGCTGATGCGCCGCGGTCGAAATAACGCGGAGCGTAACCGGGAGCAGCGGGGGTTGGACGCCGGCGCCCAATCCCCGTGCGCGTCCTTTTACTTGGATCGCAGCCTCATTCCGGCCGCCTTCCAGTAGCCGGCCTCTTGTTCCAGATCGGCCGCCGTCAAGGGGTGCTCGGCGAGCCAGCCTTCCGGGAAGCGCAGCTTGAGCGCGTGATCCTCGCCCTCGACCTCCAGGTCGGGCAGCGCGATGTCGCCGCGTCCGCGGTGCAGCAACACCGCGAGCCTCAGGACCACGCTGAGATATATCACTTTGTCTTTCTCGGCTGCCGGCAACGCTTCCAACTCCGCGAGCGGTAGCTTGCGGCGGTGCGCGCGGATCAACAGCGCGAGCAGCGCTTGCTCCTCCTGGGAGAACCCCGGCAGGTCGTGGTTCCTGGCGAGATACGCACCGTGCTTTTGATACTGGCTATGCGAGACCTCGAGGCCGATCTCATGCAGCTCGGCGGCCCAGCGCAGGGTGTCGTCGTGCGCCGCCACGCTCAATCCCCATGGCGGTGGAATCGTCCGTAATAACTCGAGCGCGGTGTCGGCGACGCGCCGGGCCTGTCGGGCATCGACCCGATAGCGATTCGCCAGGTCTTGCACGGTACGCTCGCGCACGTCCTCATGATGGATGCGGCCCAGGAGATCGTAGAGCAGGCCCTCGCGCAAGGCCCCGCTCGCCGCGGCCATCTGCTCGACGCCCAGGGCCTCGAACACGGCGATGAGGACCGCCACGCCGCCGGCGAAGATCGGAGCGCGATCGGCGTTCAGGCCTTGCAGCGCGAATCGCTCGCAATGGCCGGCACCAATCAAGTGTTTGCGCAGCCTGCGCAGTCCGGCGCCGGGGATGTGCTGCTGGCCCCAGCCTTGTAACGTCAGCACCTCCTGTACCGTGGTGACGGTGCCGGAGGAGCCGATCGCCGCGTCCCAGCCGAGGCGGCGATAGACGCCGGCGATGGACTCAAGCTCCTGCAGCGCGGCGATCTCCGCATTGCGCATGTACCTCTCGGTGACCTCGCCGTCCTTGAAGAAACGCCGGCTGAGCTCCACGCAGCCGATATGCAGGCTGTCCATGTGCTCGGCCTGGAATGCGCGGCCCAGGATGTCCTCGGTGCTGCCGCCGCCGATATCGACGACCAACCGCCGAGTTCCCTGGTCCTCCAGGCTGTGGGCCACGCCGAGGTAGATGAGCCGCGCCTCCTCGCGGCCGGCGATGACCTCGACGGGATGCCCGAGCACCTGCTGTGCGCGGGCCATGAACACCTGTCGATTAAGCGCCTTGCGCAGGGTGTTGGTACCGACCACCCGCACATTGCCCCCCGCTAGGGCGCGCAGCCTCTGCCCGAAGCGTTTCAGGGTCTCCAGGGCGCGCATCATGGCCGGCTCGGTGAGGGCATTGCGTTCGTCGAGACCGGCCGCGAGACGCACCATCTCGCGCAAGCGATCGATGACCTGCAAGCGGCCGTTCACGACCTCAGCCACGATCAGGTGGAAGCTGTTCGAGCCGAGGTCTAGTGCGGCCAGGGGCTGGTGGTCCTGGATGGGCACGGGGCGTGTTCGAGACTCAGTCAGAGCGGGACGGGCATGGCAGGCGCGGGGAGGGGCCGAGTGGTACTCGGCACTCGGTCAAACCGGCCGCGCGAGACCCGGCGGACCCGGTAACGGCAGACCTGCGTACCCCGTCCACCGCCTTCGCGTTATACTTCCTGTTCATTCATTCGTATCCATCAGAGGGTAGCATCATGCCAGATCCGATCGTAAAAGACCTGCGGCCCGACGAAGCGGCCAGGCTCCTGCAAGACGACCCCAATACGCTGCTCATCGACGTGCGTTCCAGGATGGAGTACGACTACGTCGGCCATCCGGTCGGCGCGATCCACGTCGCGTGGATGGAGCCGCCGGAATGGCGCGTGCTGCCGGATTTCGTCGACCGCGTACACCGGGTATTGGAGACGCGCGCGGCGGCGCGCGCCGAGGATACCCCGATCTTGACCCTGTGCCGCAGCGGGGCGCGCTCGCGTGCCGCCGCCCAGACCCTGGCGCAAGAAGGGTTTACTCGCGTTTTTAACGTCGCCGAGGGCTTTGAAGGGGATCGCGATGCCGATGGGCACCGCAGCAGCGTGAGCGGCTGGCGTTTTCGCGATCTGCCCTGGGAGCAAAGCTGATCGCATCAACACCGGACGTTCGCCGCCATGGACTATCGCATCGAAAAAGACAGCATGGGCGAGGTCCGGGTGCCGGCCTCGGCCCTGTACGGGGCGCAGACGCAGCGCGCGGTGGACAACTTCCCGGTCAGCGGCCTGCGCATGCCGCGCTCGATGCTGCGTGCCTTGGGCCTCATCAAGGGCGCTGCCGCACGTGCCAACCGGATGCTCGGCCTCATGGATGCCGGCATGGCCGAGGCCATACACGCTGCCGCGGCCGAGGTTGCCAGGGGCGATCATGATGTGCAATTCCCGATAGATATCTTCCAAACCGGGTCCGGCACCAGTACCAACATGAATGCCAACGAGGTGATCGCGCGCCTGGCCGGCACCCGGCTGGGCCAGCCGGTGCATCCCAACGACCATGTGAACATGGGCCAGAGCAGCAACGACGTGATCCCGACGGCGATCCACGTCGCCGGCAGTTTGCTCGCGAGCGAAGCACTGTTGCCGGCGCTGTTGCATCTGGAGGAAGCGCTCGCTCGACGCTCCGGCGAGCTGGCCGCGGTGGTCAAGACCGGCCGCACCCACCTGATGGATGCCATGCCCGTGACCCTGGGCCAGGAGATCGGCGGCTGGGCGGCACAGGTTCAACTCGGCCGGCGGCGCATCGAGGCGGCGCTGGTAAGACTGCGCGCCCTGTCGCTCGGTGGCTCGGCGGTCGGCACCGGGATCAATGCCCACCCCGATTTCGGCCCGCAGGTCGCTGAGCTGCTCGCGCGGGACACGGGGCTCGCTTTCGTCTCCAAGGAGAATTACTTCGAGGGCCTGAGCGCGCAGGATGCCGCGGTGGAGATGAGCGGCCAATTGAAGACCGTCGCGGTGAGCCTCGGCAAGATTGCCAATGACCTGCGCTGGATGAACAGCGGGCCGCTGGCCGGGCTGGCCGAGATCGCGCTACCCGATCTGCAACCGGGCAGCAGCATCATGCCGGGCAAGGTCAACCCGGTCATCCCCGAGGCCGTGTGCATGGTCTGCGCACAGGTGATCGGCAATGACCTCACCATCACGATGGGCGGACAGGCGGGCAATTTCCAATTGAACGTCATGCTCCCGGTCATCGCCTACAACCTGTGCCAGAGCATCGCTATCCTGGCCAGTGTCGCGCGGCTGCTGGCCGACAAGGCGGTGGCCGGATTTACGGTCAATCGGCTACAACTCGAGCGGACGCTGGAGCGTAACCCGATCCTGGTCACCGCCTTGAACAGCGTGATCGGTTACGAGCAAGGCGCCAGGATTGCCAAGCAGGCGTACCAGGAAGGCCGCCCGGTGCGCGAGGTCGCGAAGGTCCTCACGGATCTTTCCGATGCGGATCTGACCCGCCTGCTCGACCCTGCCGAGCTGACCAAGGGCGGGATCAGGCGATAGCGCGATCCGTTACGGCCGCGCGAGGACCGCAAGTAAGACGCTTTGGCCGGCAAGCTCCAGGTTAACATCGCGCACAATGTATCGCATTGCACCA
>JBOIDW010000393.1:0-14177 GCA_050740655.1 Gammaproteobacteria bacterium
TTGCTTCTGCTCAAGCACAAATACGGGATGAGTATGCAGGCGTGGCTGCGCCGCGCCAAAGACCTTGGGATTATTTCTTTCAGTTGGTACAAGAACACGTTCGTGACGTTCCGTAAGCGCGGCTGGCACAGAATCGAACCCGGCAAGCAAGTGGCATCGGAAGAACCGATGCGTTTTAGACAGTTGGTCCTTCGAGCCATGTCGGAGGGCATGATTTCGCGTGAGCGCGCAGAGGAACTCTCCCCCGGCATTGTTTCGATTGACGGCAAGGAAGAAAAAATGGCTAAGGCGAAGAAAATTGCCGCACTGCCACTCGACGAGCGGCGCAAATGACTCGAAGCGGCGGCGGAGCGCGCCGCGCACGAGTACGAAACGGACGGGGAGTTGACCGCCTTCACGGAGCTTGACGGGGCGGTTAATGATTAGCCGCGGCGACGTCTGGCTGGTGAACCTCGATCCGACTGTCGGACAGGAGATCAAGAAGACTAGGCCGGCTGTCGTCGTCAGTTCCAACAGCATCGGCAGGTTACCCCTGAAGATCATCGTCCCGATCACGGACTGGAAGCGGCCCTACGCCAACTATCCATGGATGGTTTACCTTGAGCCCAACAAACAGAACGGCCTGTCCAGGAAATCGGGGGCCGATACGTTCCAGGTCCGGTCTATCGATCAATCCCGCTTGGTAAAGAAGCTGGGCTTGCTCTTCGAGCCGGTGATGGAGGAGATCGCGGCGGGCGTTGCAATCTGTATTGAATACAGATGAATACTACTGGAAATTTGGCTCAACCGGAACGCTGCAATTACATCACAAGCGCATAAATCTAACTCGAATCAACGGAAAAACGGAGGAGTCTTGAAACAGACAACCCATAACCTAGCACCAATTCACCCGTTTCCAGCCCCGAGCCTCGGCAAAGATGGCCCACCACTTTTCGTTTTCGCCTGTTTGTGCCGCGCTCGTGGCCAATGTGCCCCTCGTCCCGGCAAACGGGACCGCTCGAAATCCTAGCACGTCCTACGACCGTGCTCGCCGTGATTCAAATCAAGGTCTCCTGAAATCGTTCTACTCGACGAGTCTGCGGGCCTTCTGGAAGGCGTCGCGGAAATCGAGATACACCGGGGCCTCGCTCTCCAGCATGGCGTGCAACAGCGCTTGCTGCAATTGGTACTTGACGTCACCGGCCGCCAAGGCGCCGATCCCCACGGCCCCGGTGCTTGCATAACGCAGCGGCGCGCCATTATCCTTGAGTTGGATGCCCTCGATCCCGAGCGGCGGCACGGCATTGACGTCCGCCGCCACCTTGAGCTGTTTGGCGTGGCTCAAGACCTCACCGCTCAACACCTCGATGCCGGCCTTGGCGGCACAAAAGACCAGATCGGCGCGCGCCACCAGAAACGCCTTGTCGGCATCAGAGCCGGCAAAGGTCCCGCGCAATAAGCAACCGCAGAGGGCGTTGTATTCCGTAGCGACCGCAAGCGCCTTGTCGCTGCTCAGGTGATCGGCGATGACGGTCTTGGCCCCGTTCAAAGACGCGATGATGCCGGTGGCGATACCCACCGGCCCGGTGCCGCCGAATACGACCGCCTGGCTGCCCGCCAGCTCGCCGCCGTGCCTGAGGCGCAACTGTTTCTCGACACAGGCGACCATGGCCGCGGCGGTCGTGAAGGCGCCGCTGGGATCGGCGAACACCGCAACCTCGAAGGGCGGCACCATGGCCTTCTTCGCGACCTGCAACATGGCCACGGCGAGCCCGATGTCGCGCCCGCCGATAAAGATGGCGGTACGCCGAACGCCCGCGGGACCGCGCGAGAAGATCGCGTCCTGGACCAGGCCATGCACGTGTTCCAGCTTCACATTCGCATAAGGGATGACGACCTCGAAGCCGGCGTCGGCCGCCATATTGATGTCGAAGGGACTCGTGTAAGGCATCGGGTCAAGGACGTGTATGATGCTACGTTTATCCATGCCGGTATCCTCGGAATGAGACGTTTCGCCTCTTACAGAGTGCGCTTTTGTTCGCGTGCCGGGCATTTCGAGAATTGCACCCTAGCACAATCGGGCCAGAAGCCCGTATTAACCCGTATTAAGAGGTCCCCTGCGACACCGCCGTAGACGACACGAGCGGCGCCCGCCTGAAATTCGATTTAATACCGCTCGCCCTGCGGCGTACGGGATCACGCGCCCCGCGGGTCATCGGGCCGTTACGCGTCTTTTCTAAAGAGTTGGGCGCCCGCTCCGGGAACGCTCAGCCGAGTGGGCGGGCGGGTGCCTATCCCCGTTACGCGGCGCTCGCCGTACGGCCCTTACCGCTATATAGACGCCGCTCCGCGACAGAACCGGCGAGCATTCGGAGTAGCATCTCGCTCTCCTCCCAGCCGACGCAGGCGTCGGTGATGCTTTGGCCGCGCGTGAGTGTACGGCCAGGCACCAGGTCCTGGCGGCCCGCGACCAGGAAGCTCTCGATCATTACGCCCATGATGCGCGGGTCGCCGGCCGCGACCTGGTCGCTTACCGCCCGGCAAACTGCGCTCTGCTTGCGGTAATCCTTTTCGCTGTTGGCATGGCTGCAATCGACCAGCACGCGCGGCCGCAGCCCGGCCTCTTGCAGCCGTGAGGCCGCATCCTCGACGCTGGCGGCGTCGTAGTTTGGCCGCTGGCCGCCGCGCAGGATCACATGGCAGTCCGGGTTGCCGGCGGTCGCGACGATGGCGGAATGGCCGTCCTGGGTCACGCCCAGGAAGTGATGTGGGTGGCGGGCCGCGACGATGGCATCGACCGCGATCTGCAGGCCGCCGTCGGTGGCGTTCTTGAACCCCACCGGGCAAGACAAGCCTGAAGCAAGCTCGCGATGTACCTGGCTCTCCGTGGTGCGCGCGCCGATAGCGCCCCAGGAGATGAGATCGGCGTAGTACTGTGGGCTAATCGGGTCGAGGAACTCCGTACCGGCCGGGATCCCCAGGTCGGCAAGCTGCAATAAAAGACGCCGCGCTACCCGCAGTCCTGCGTTGATTTTAAAGCTGCCGTCCAGATGCGGATCATTGATGAGGCCCTTCCAGCCCACCGTGGTCCGGGGTTTCTCGAAGTACACGCGCATCACCAACAGGAGTGACTCGCTGAGCGAGGGCAGCAGCGCCTCGAGGCGCGTGGCATATTCCAGAGCCGCGTCCGGGTCGTGTATGGAACACGGTCCGGTGATGACCAGCAGCCGATCGTCCTCGCCGCGCAATAACGCCTGGATCCCGCGCCGGGCCCCCAGCACGGTCTGCGAGGCACGCGCATCCAAGGGGCTTTCCCGGTGTAGCAGCGCGGGCGAGACCACCTCGTTAATGGTGGTGATTCGCAGGTCTTCCGTCTGTGACGTCATAAACAAAATCTAGACAAAGATATTTGAAATTTAAGGACTTCGATAAATTCCCTCTCCTTCCGTGAGAGGGTTAGGGTGAGGGGATGTCGATCGATGCAAGCGTTTCGTTTGCTCCTCTCATCCTGGCTTCTCCCGGCGGGAGAAGGGACTTGTGAATTTGCTGTAGTGGTCTTGTTTTACATTTGACGCGTAAGAATCTAACGAATTCCGGGGCCGGGCGGTAGTGTAAGGGCTAGTCTCATTGCGCCGCAACACGCTATAGCATCAGGGCGTAATCGATGGTCAGCGGCGCGTGATCGGAAAAGCGCTGCGATTTATAGATGGCGGCGCGCCGGATGACGGACTTCAAGTCCGGCGTGACGACCTGATAATCGATGCGCCAACCGACGTTCTTGGCCCAGGACTGGCCGCGATTGGACCACCAGGTGTACTGCTCGGCCTCCTGATTCACGGCGCGAAAGGCGTCGACGTAACCCAGTACCCCGAACACCCGGTCCAGCCAGGCGCGCTCCTCCGGAAGAAAACCGGAATTCTTCTGATTGGCGCGCCAGTTCTTGAGGTCGATAGGCCGGTGGGCGATATTCCAGTCGCCGCAGAGGATGTAATCGCGCCCGTCGGAGCGCAGTTCCGCGAGCACCGGTAGAAAGCGATCGAGAAAATCGAATTTCGCCGCTTGGCGTTCGGGGCCGGATGAGCCGGAGGGGAGATAAAGAGACACGACGCTGAGCGCACCGAAATCGGCTTGGAGGTACCGTCCCTCACCGTCGAAGTCCTTGATACCGAGCCCGCTCACCACCCGGTCCGGTTCGGTCTTGCTATAGATGGCCACCCCCGAATAGCCCTGCCGCTCCGCATCGTGGAAGTAGGCGAGATAACCGGGCGGCGCAGTGATGACCTTGTCCAGGTCATGCCGTTGCGCCTTGGTCTCCTGGATGCAGACCAGATCGGCGCTTTGTTTCGCCAGCCACGCAAAAAATCCCTTGCGCTGCGCGGAGCGGATGCCGTTGGCATTGAGCGTGATGACGCGGAGCACGTTCGAGCGCGAGCGCATGGCTCGAGAATATACCATTCGCCCGGCGGAGCGCCCGCTAAGCGACTGTAGTGAAAGGCCAACGAGCTCACGGCCACGCCTTGTTCACGCCGGATGCATAAAGAAAACACCGACGGGACCGATACGCTGGCGATTGCGCGGTTCACCCCAGGATCCAAACCAGTAGATGAGGAAGGCAGATGCGAAACACGCTGAACAAGTCGATTACGGGCGCCGTATTGGCGAGTATCCTGATGCTCCCCAACGCCCAGGCCGGTATCAAATGTTGGCAAAGCAAGGACGGTGTCCGCGAGTGCGGCAACGCCGTACCGCCCGAATATGCGCAGCAGGGCTATACCACGGTCAACACGCAGGGCGTGCAGGTCGGCACACAGGTCCGATCCAAGACCGTGGAGGAGCTGCGCGATGGGCGCCGCCAGGCCGAGATCAAGGCCGAAGAGGAGCGCAAGCTCGCCGAGCAGAACCGCCTGGACCAGGTGCTGCTCGCCACCTTCAGCAGCGAAGACGACATGGTGTTCGCGCGGGACGGGAAGGTCTCGTCCTTGGAGGGCCAGATCAAGGTCGCGGAGAGCCAGATCGGGAAGCTGGAGGCGGAACTCGATCGGATGATCGCGTTCGCCGCAGCCATCGAGCGCAATAGCCAGAAACCGCAGGACAAGCTGGTCGGCGATATTGCAAGCGCGCGCAAGCAGATCGAGGACCAGCGTAAATACATCGAGGCCAAACGCGCCGAACAGGAGGCGGTGCGGGAGCAGTTCGAGACGAACGTCGACCGGTTTCGCCGGTTGACGGCGAAACGCTGATCAGCTACGCGGGCGGTTGGCCGCTTTGCCGGCACGGATGAGGGTACCTACCCCCTCGTCCGTAAACAGCTCCAGCAGCACCGCGTGCTGTACGCGGCCATCGATGATGTGGGCGCTGGCCACGCCGGCGTTCACCGCACCGAGCGCCGCCTCTACCTTGGGGAGCATGCCGCCGGCGATGGTGCCGTCGGCGATCAAGCCCTGTACCTCCGCTACGCCGAGCCCCGTGAGCAGGCCCCCTGCGCGGTCCAGCACCCCTGCCGCGTTGGTTAGAAAGATGGCCTTCTCCGCCCGCATGGCCTGGGCCAGCTTCCCCGCCACCAGATCCGCATTGATGTTGTAAGACTGGCCATCCTCCCCGACCCCAATGGGCGCGATCACGGGGATGAAATTACCCTTCATCAGCAGGTCCACGACGCCGGTATCGATGCTCGCCACGGCACCGACATGGCCGATGTCGATGATCTCCGGGGCCGCCATATCGGGCCGGTTGCGGGTAAAGATGAGCTTGCGCGCGCGGATGAGATCCCCATCCTTACCGGTCAAGCCGACCGCGGCGCCGCCATGTCGATTGATGAGGTTCACGATCTCCTTGTTTACCAGCCCGCCCAGTACCATCTCGACTACATCCATGGTCTCGTCGTCGGTGACCCGCATGCCCTCGACAAACGTACTCTCCTTGCCTATGCGTTTGAGCAACCGGCCGATCTGCGGCCCCCCGCCATGTACCACGACCGGGTTGATACCGACCAGTCGCATCAGTACCACGTCGCGCGCGAAGCCGCTCTTCAAGGCCTCGTCCACCATGGCGCTGCCGCCGTATTTGATCACGATCGAGCGCCCGGCAAAACGCCGTATATAGGGCATCGCCTCGGTCAATACCTGGGCGACGCGCATGGCATCGGTGCTCGGCATGCCCATGAGAGACTAAAACGGCAGCTTGAGCCGGGCGTCCACTGTTTTGATCAGCTTGCCGAACACCGCTTGGATGCGTTGCAGCCCGATCTCGCTATCGGCCTCGAAACGCAATACCAGGCAAGGCGTGGTATTCGAGGGGCGGATGAGGCCCCAGGCATCGGCATAGTCGACGCGCAGGCCATCCACCGTATGCACCTCGGCGGCATCGAAGCGCGCACACAGCTTGAGCTTGCTCATGAATTCATCATGCCGGCTCTCCGGAAGATCGATCTTCAGTTCCGGCGTCGCCACGCCGCCCGGCAAGGCGCTCAAGACCTTGCCGGGCGGCAACGGGTCCTTGGCCAGGATCTCCAGCAGGCGCGCCGCCGCATAGATCGCATCATCGAAACCATACCAGCGGTCCTTAAAGAAGATATGGCCACTCATCTCGCCGGCGAGCTGGGCGTTGGACACGCGCAGCTTCGCCTTGATGAGCGAGTGGCCGGTCTTCCACATCACCGGCTTGCCGCCGGCCTGCTCGATGACACGTTTCAAGTGCCGGCTGCATTTGACGTCATAGATGACTTCCGTGCCCGGCGCTCGGGACAGGACGTCGCGGGCGAACAGCATCATCTGCCGGTCCGGCCAGATGATGGCCCCGCTGCCGTCGACCACACCCAGACGGTCGCCGTCGCCGTCGAAGGCCAGTCCCAGATCGGCCTTCTGCCGTCGTACCGTCTCGATGAGATCCCTGAGGTTGTTCGGCTCTGCCGGGTCCGGATGGTGATTCGGGAAGCTGCCATCCACCTCGCAAAACAGCGGAATGACCTGATGGCCGAGGCTGCGGATGACCTGCGGTGCGAGGATCCCGGCCACGCCGTTGCCGCAATCGACGACCACCTTGAAGACGCGCCCGGGCCGGGGCGGTACCGACTCGGCGACCTTCCGCAGGTAGGCGGGGCTCACCTCTGCGCGCTCCACCTCGCCACGGCCCATTACAAATCCCTGGGTTCGAACCCGATCCCGGATCGCGGCGATCGCCGCACCGGCCAGCGCCTGGCCCTGGAGCACGACCTTCAGGCCATTGTACTGCGCGGGATTGTGGCTGCCCGTGACCATGACCCCGCTGTGGGTATCGAGATAATGCGTGGCGAAATACAAGACCGGCGTCGGTACCATGCCGATGTCGATCACGTGCCGGCCGCTGTCACGCAGGCCCCGCGCCAGGGCCGCGGCGAGCGCCGGGCTGGAGTGACGCCCGTCACGCCCCACCACGATGCGGGCTTGGCCATGCTGCTCGGCCTCACTGCCTAGCGCCCGGCCGATCTGGTAGACCGCCTCCTCGGTCAGCGTCTCGCCGACCACCCCGCGGATATCGTAGGCGCGGAAGATCGAGTCCGAGACCTCGGTCGTGGTGCGGGTGTCTCCGGGTCTAGGCTCGGCGCTCTGCGCTTGCCGGACGTAGGCGTGGATGGCCGCCATCGGCACCGTCTTCTCCACGTCATCGTCGCCCATCCGAGCCTGCTCGTGGATCGCCGACAGCGGTACTGTTGCCTCGAAGGCATCCAACTCCTTGCCGGCGTCCACTTGGCGGGCCAAGTCCCGGATCGCCGACAGCGGAACGGTCTTATCGAAGACGCCCTCGTAACCGGCGTCGCCCTCGGGTTGCCGCGCATACGCGTGTATCCCGGACAGCGGTAGCGTCGCCTCCGACTCGTCCTCTTTCGGCCCTGCGCCGGCGGACTCCGCCACGACCTGCCTCGCCGTGGGGACGGTGATATCGCCCGTCTTCGCACCGGGCTCGGGCGCCGAACGTTTTATCTCCAGGCCCGGAATAAAGCGCTCCAGCTCAGGATGATTGCCCTCCATGATGGCCTTGATCGCGCCTTGATAAACTACCGCCTGGGCAGGGTCTGTTGCGGATCCCCGGGGTCTCTTGCGGCGCCGGAAGAGCAGGACGGCGACCCCCAGCACGACGAGCAGGCCGGCCACGGCCGCGACCCAGGGGACCAGGGCGGTGGGCGCCGGCGGCTCGGCCACGGCCGGCGTTTGGGCCGATACCGTCTTTGCCAGGACCATCGCTAAGGACGCGAGGCTGCCCGCCAGTCGGGATGGATACTGCCGGGCTCGCTGCATGGTGGCCGCGACGCGAGCGCTAAGACAAGCCGGTGTGCCCAAAGCCGCCGGCGCTGCGCTCGGAGCCATGGAAATCGGCGACTTGCTCGAAGCGAACCGGGAGCACCGGGACGAACAGCATCTGCGCGATGCGCTCGCCGGGCCGGATCTCGAAGGCCTGTGATCCACGGTTCCAACACGAGACCATCACTTGGCCCTGGTAATCCGAATCGATGAGCCCGACCAGGTTTCCCAGGACGATCCCGTGCTGATGCCCGAGCCCCGAGCGCGGCAACAACAGAGCCGCCACGCCCGGATCGCCGATATGGATGGCGAGACCGGTCGGGATCAGGTGCGTGGCGCCCGGTGCACAGATGAGCGGCGCGTCCAGGCAGGCGCGCAGGTCCAAGCCGGCCGATCCGGTCGTGGCGTATTCGGGCAGCGGAAAATCACGCCCCAAACGCGGGTCTAGGACCTTGAGCTGTATCTTTTGCACGATAGCGTTGGGCGATGAGCGTGATGAGGGTGCGGGCCAGCCGCTCTTTGGTATCCTTGGCTAAAAGCCTGCCTCCGCCTGGCCATAATACGTGGACCTCGTTGTCATCGCTGTCGAAGCCCAGGCCCGGGCGTCCCACCTGATTGGCGACCAGCATATCGACCGCCTTCGCCGCAAGCTTATGCCGGGCCTGCTCGAGCAAGTGCTCGGTCTCGGCGGCAAACCCCACCGTAAACGGCGGCTTCGGCACGGCGACCACCGCGGCGAGCACGTCCGGCGTGGGCATCAGACTCAAGGTAATCGGCTGCGCCGCGCGCTTCAGCTTCTGCGCCATGGGACCCGCTACGCAGAAGTCCGCTACCGCGGCCGCGGCGATAAACACGTCGCAGTCGCGGACCCGCTGCATCACGGCCGTATGCATCTCGGCCGCCGAGGTGACGGCCACCGGCTCGACCCCGGCCGGCACCGTCAGGCTGACCGGCCCACTGATAAGCGTCACCCGCGCCCCCGCCTCGCGCGCGGCCCGCGCCAGCGCATAGCCCATCTTGCCCGAGCTGCGATTGCTCAGAAACCGCACCGGATCGATAGGCTCGCGGGTCGGGCCGGCCGTGATGACGACGTGCAGCCCAGCCAACGCTCCGCTAGCGAACAGGTCATTTAGAGCGGCCACCAAGTCCGCAGGCTCCAGCATGCGGCCGGGCCCGACCTCGCCGCAGGCCTGATCGCCGCTCCCTGGCCCCAGGATGTGCACGCCGCGCGCCTCCAACAGCTCGCGATTGCTCTGGGTTGCGGCCGCCAGCCACATCTCGCGGTTCATGGCCGGCGCCAGGGCCAGCGGCGCCCGCGCCGCAAGACAGACGCTGGACAACAGGTCATCGGCGAGTCCATGGGCCAACCGGGCCAGCAGGTGCGCGCTGGCCGGCGCGATGAGGATCAGATCGGCCCAACGGGCCAACTCGATATGCGCCATGGCCGGCGTTTCCTCACGCGCCTCGGTATAGACCGGGTGGCCGCACAGCGCATGCAAGGTCAAGGCGCCGATGAAGCGCTCCGCCGAGCGCGTCATCACCACGCGCAGCTCGGCGCCCTGCTCGCGCAAGCGCCGCACCAGCTCCGCGCTCTTGTAGGCGGCGATGCCCCCGGTGATACCGAGAAGAATGCGTTTATGATCGAGTGTATTCAAGGACCTCCCGTCCACGCCCCCGGCGAGTCGCGGCCTGTAGACTATTCATGCAAAATGATCGCGGCGGCGCATTGCCGTAGCCCCGGGCTTGAAGTTTACCCGATGCCGCTCCCTACGCCATAGACCTTGTTGCGCACAGACTAAGAAGCCCTGGTGTCGATCAAAGACTGGCCGGATAGCGAGCGACCGCGGGAAAAGCTGCTGGAACGAGGCGCGGCCAGCCTGTCCGATGCCGAGCTGCTGGCGATCTTTCTGCAAACGGGCCTACGCGGAAAATCGGCAGTGGCGCTGGCGCGCGAGATCATCACCATTTTTGGCAGTCTGAGGGCCCTGCTCGACGGCGATCAGCGCCAGATCATCGCCATCCCGGGTATGGGCCTGGCGAAATACGTGCGGCTACGCGCGGGGCTGGAGCTGGGGCGCCGCTATCTGGAATCGCGCTTACAACGCGGCGAGGCGTTTTCCAATCCCAGCGACACCAAGGACTTTTTGAGCGCGCAACTGAAAGGCCTGCCGTATGAGGTCTTCGCCTGCCTGTTCCTCGACACGCGGCATCGCCTGATCCGCTACGAGGAGCTGTTCCGCGGCTCCATCGACGGTGCGCAAGTCTACCCGCGGATCATCGTCAAGCGCGCGCTGGACCTCAACGCGGCGGCGGTGATCCTTGCTCACAACCATCCGTCCGGTGTCGCCGAGCCGAGCCCGGCGGACGCGCACCTGACGACCCGGCTCAAGGACGCGCTGGCGCTGGTCGAGGTACGCGTCCTCGACCATATCGTGATCGGCGATGATGAGGCGGTCTCACTCGCGGAGCGAGGCTTGATGTGAATCGCCAGGGTGGCTTGTCCGCACGCGTGAAATAGGCCAAAATCCCCTGCTCAATCGAACGTCAGGAAATCGAGCAATGGCACGAGTCTGTCCCATCACCGGAAAACGGCCCATGGCCGGTAACAATGTATCGCATGCCAACAACAAGACCCGGCGGCGGTTTCTCCCCAATCTTCAGACGCACCGCTTCTGGGTCGAGACCGAGCGGCGCTGGGTGCGACTGCGGCTCAGCACCAAGGGCCTGCGGATCATCGATAAGCTCGGCATCGACCAGGTGTTAAAAGACCTGCGGCAGCGCGGCGTCAAGGTCTGAAGGAGGACAGTATGCGCGATAAGATAAAGCTCGTCTCGACCGCCGGTACCGGCCACTACTACACGACGACGAAGAACAAGCAGTTGCACCCGGACAAGTTGCAGGTCAAAAAATTTGACCCGGTGGTGCGCAAACACGTCCCCTACAAAGAAGCCAAAATCAAATAAACGCGCCGCCCCGTAACCCGCCAGCCGGATACCGAACGGAGCGCCTATACCGGCGGCGGGCGTTTCTGTAGCTTGCGCTGCAGGGTGCGGCGGTGCATATCGAGCCGCCGCGCCGCCATGGACACGTTGCCGTTGCACTCCACCATCACCCGCTGAATATGCTCCCACTCGATCCGATCGATGGATATCGGGTCGGTGACCGTCTCCACCGCGGCCGTGCCGGCGTCCCGCTCGAAGGCGGCGACCACCTCATCGGCGTCGGTGGGCTTGGTGAGGTAGTAGGTAGCGCCGAGCTTGATGGCCTCTATGGCCGTGGTGATGCTCGCGAAACCCGTCAATACGACCAGCCGGACCGCCGGGTAGCGCTCGCAGAGCCGCGCGACGAGCTCCAGGCCGGACGGTGCCGGCATGCGCAGGTCCACTACCGCATGCGAGGGCGGGTAATGGCGGGCGAGGTCCAGCGCCTCATCGACGCTGTGGGCAATTCGCACGCTGAAGCCGCGTTTTTTCAGCGCCTCGCCCAGCACGCTGCAGAAGGTCTCGTCGTCATCGGCCAGCAACAGGGTCGGCGCTGCGTCTTGCATGAGAACTCACGCGGCGCGGATCGCGCGCTTGGCCCGCAACCCGGCAAGCGGAACGGTGATGCGCGCCTCGACACCCCGCCCGGCGTGCTCCCTGAGCTCCAGATCCCCGCCGAAACGCGCCAAGGTTGCGCGGGCTAGATACAAACCCAGCCCCATACCCTTGCCGGCCGTCTTGGTGGTCACAAAGGGTTCGCCGATGTGCCCGCGCAGTTCCTCGGGGAACCCCGGACCGTCGTCGCAGATGCTGACCGTCAAGCGCTCGTAGTCCCAGGCCGCCTCTACCGTCACGCGCCGCTGCGCCGCCTCCACGGCGTTGTTAAGCACATTGCTGATCGCCTGCTGCAGGGTGCGGTCGGCAAGGATCTCCGGTCCCGGCCGCGCGCCGCGATAACGGACCTCGAGCGCCCGGCCGGGATGCAAGTCGCGCCAGGCATCGAAGATCCCTTCCATAAAGCGATCGACGTTCTGCGGGTGGCCGGCATCGGCGCGTAGTTGGCCGGCGCGTGCCGCCATATTCGTCAGGATCTCCTTGCAGCGGCCGGTCTCCTGGCGCAAGACGCTGACCTGTGCGGCCAGCGCGGGATTATCCCGATGCTCGCGCTCGATCTCCTTGGCCAGAACGGCGATGGTGGCCAATGGCGTGCCCAGTTCATGCGCCGTACCGGCCGCCAGCGTTCCCAACGTCGCGAGCTGATGGTCCTCCAGCGCACGCTCGCGCGCCAAGGCCAGCTCCCGGTCATGGGCACGCAGCATGGCCCCCATACGGGCCACGAAATAAGCGACCACCGCGGCGCTGAGGAGGAACCCGAGCCACATCCCCCACAGGTGGATGCTCAGCTCACGCCCCATCTCCTGCCATTCCGGCGGATGGATCTCTACGAGCATCGGGTGTACGTGTACGAACATGAGCACCGTGTAGCAGACCGCCGCCTGCGCCGCCACGATCCAGGTATAGCTGGCGCGCAACACCGCGGCGGCCATGATGACCGGCACCAGCAGCAGCGTGGCAAAGGGGTTGGTCGCCCCCCCGGTGTAGAACAATAGCGTCGCGAGCCCCGCTACGTCTATGACCAACTGGCCGAGGATGGCCCGATCCGTCACCAAGGCCCCGGGTTGCAGATGGCGCCAGGTCAACACGGTCACCAGCGCCAGGCCCACGATCACGCTCGCCACCGGCGTGAGCGGCGGCGGTACGTCGAGCACATAATTCGCCGCGGCGACGGCCGCAATCTGGCCGGCCAGGATCACCGCCCGCAGGCGTAACAGGTTTTGCAGGCACAGCGCGGTCAGGGTGCCGGACGGCTGGCCTAAACCGGACTTGAGCAACCGGGTACCGCTCGGTGCCGCGGAAAGGGATGACTCGCCTGCGTCCATAGCGGTTAGACTACATCGCGATTACCGGGGTCGTAAACCGATACCGCGAACGAGTCCGGCTGCCGTACGGAGGGATAGCCGCTTAGGACCGTCCCCGCGGAACGGAGTCCACCACAAAAGGTTTTTACGCAGGACCCGCTTTTTTCCTGGGTAAACACGTGACCGCCGAGGCTGAGGCCTGAACATGTCCAACGACCGTGATCGCGGAGAGACCTATCTTGACACCCGCATGTTGAATCAAGATGATTCGCCGCTTTGCTATGGTATGGCGCGTTTTCGCGTCCGGTCCCCATAGGCTATGTAGCTCAGCCGGTTAGAGCGCGGCACTCATAATGCTGAGGTCGGTGGTTCGAGTCCACCCATAGCCACCAATATAATCATGTACTTACGTAATCGTTCTAGAAGTGATTGCACGTATTTGTGTGACTTTATTGGTTACTTTGGAAAGATGCACTGTCGCTCCAACCTGTTGATTTCTCACCAACTAAGCTGAATTCGGCGCCTAGGAGAGATGCCGAGGGCGCTGACCGCATGGAGACACCGCTGGCAGGCAAGGTTGCATTGGTCGCCGGAGCGACCGTCTACGTCACTAGGCGAACGACGCGGTCCAAGCGATCGGAAATGAACCGGCCGGAGACGATCGAAGAGACGGCGGCTCTCGTGGATGAGGCAGGCGGCCGCGGGATCGCGGTTCAGGTAGACCATCTTGTGCCCGACGCGGTGTGCGCGCTGGTGGCTCGCATCGAAGGCGAACAGGGCGGCCTGCACGTTCTCGTAAACGATATCTTTGGAGCCACCGAGATCGAGTGGAACAAATCAGTCTGGGAATCCTCTTTGGACACTGGGCTGCGCACCCTGCGATTGGCTGTGGACACGCACGCCATCACCAGCCACTTCGCGATACCGCTGATCATCAAGATGCCAGGTGGCCTGGCTGTCGAGGTGACTGACGGAACTGATGAGTACAACGCGACCCACTACCGGGTCTCCTTCTTCTACGA
>JBOIDW010000394.1:0-3503 GCA_050740655.1 Gammaproteobacteria bacterium
CCGCGCTGGCAGATAGTTCAACACATCGTCGAGCCGCGCGGCCGCCCAGCCAAAGTCGAGATAGCGGCCGTTGCGGTAGCCCCACATTGCGTCCAGCGTGTTAACCAGGCGATAGAGGAGCGCACCGGGCGCGCCCCCGAGCGCGAACCAGAAAAGCGCGCCGAAGACGGCGTCGTTGCCGTTCTCGAGCACCGACTCGGTGGCCGCGCAGGTGACGTCGAGCGCCGCCGAATCGCGGCTCACCATGAGGCTCACGCGGCGGCGCGCCTCGGCCTCATCGCCCATCCGCAGCGCCGCGGCCACCGGCCGCGCATGGTCGTGCAGGCTCCGGTGGCCCAGCGCGAAATAGAGCACGGCTACGTTGAAGACCAGCCCGCCGCCCGGCGGCGCGGCCAATGCCGCCGCGGCCGCGGTTAAGGGTATAACGAGCGCCCCGGTGGCGCGCAGCCCCCTTACCCGGCGAGCACGGGGAGAGACGTCCGTGCCGCCGTAGCTCCAGCGTTCGCAGAGGGTGGCCAGCCGGCCAAACGCCACCAGTGGATGAAACCGTCGCGGTTCGCCGAGCGCCCAATCGAGCGCCAGCGCCGCGGCTGCGATCAGCAGGGTTGTCATGCTTGCGCCCAAAAAGGGTTTGCATCGTATCACAGCCCGGACTGGCAGATGCATCGCATGTGAAGTTATCACACGCGAATTGCTGGTGAGGTACTCTATAGGAAAAGACGCTTTCGCTTGTAGACTGTCCGGCACGGGGCCAGCCGCCTCCAAAGGTGACATGATGAGTCCAAGCGTCGTTTCACGGAGCCCGCATGCACCGATGCGTGCGGCCTATATGGCGTCGATCCTGACCCTAGTCTTGGTTTCCTCTCCCGGTATCGCGGAGGAGGGCGGCGGGCAGCGCGAGGACACGCGCAGTCCCGCCGGCGCGATCGAGCTGCCAACCATCGAGGTGATCGCGACCACGCCCTTGCCCGCACTGGGCACGCCGATCGAGAAGGTCCCGGCCAATGTACAGTCGCTGACGGCCGAAGACATCGAGGAGGAGAACCCACTCGATCTCTCCGAGATGTTGTTCGACAACATCGGCAGCGTGAACCTCAACGCGGCCCAGAACAACCCCTTCCAGAACGATCTGGAATACCGCGGGTTTCTGGCCTCACCGCTGGTCGGCAGCGCCATCGGCCTGTCGCTCTACATGGACGGCGTGCGCATCAACGAAGGCTTCGGCGACACGGTTAACTGGGACTTGATCCCGCAGTCAGCCATCTCCAGCGTGGACCTTATCCCGGGCTCGAATCCGCTCTTCGGCTTGAATACTCTAGGCGGGGCGATCGCGCTCCGTACCAAGAGCGGTTTCGTCTACCAGGGTACGGAGGTCGAAGCGAGCGGCGGCTCGTTCGGGCGCTGGGCGGTAGAGGCCGAGCACGGCGGCAACCAAGGCGGCTTCGACTGGTATCTCACCTTCAACGCGCTCGATGAGGACGGCTGGCGCGACGAGTCGCCGAGCGAAATCCGGCAACTCTTCGGGAAGATCGGGTGGGAGAATGACCAGACCGATGTCGATCTCAGCTATATCTTCGCGGACAACGATCTCACGGGCAACGGCTTCGCCCCCGAAAGCCTGCTCGCCCGGGATCGCGACGCGGTCCACACCTTTCCCGACGACACCGACAACGGGCTAAATTTCCTGAATCTCAGGGCCAGCCACGCGTTCACCGATGCGTTGCTCTTGGCGGGCAATGGCTATTACCGCGGGTACCGACGCGACACCTTGAACGGCGATGCCGAGGTCCGGTGCGTGGATGAGAGCGACAGCGCGATAGCGCTCGCGCTCGGGCTATGCGAAGGATCGGCCGCGCCCTTCGGCGGTGTCGGTGAGCTCGGGCTCGTAGTCGAAGGGGAGGATCGCACCACGCAGACCGACACCGACGGCTACGGCGGGACCCTGCAGTTGAGCCATCAGGCGACGTTCCTCGGGCGCGCGAACAGCCTCACCGCCGGTTTCGCCTACGACGGGAATGAGACTGACTTCACCCAGGACGAGGCCGAGGCAGATCTGTTTCGCAAGGGTCTGGCGCGCGGCATCCGGCGCATCGGTGATCTTGCGACCGAAGTGGACGTCGCTACCCGCCAGGACAACTGGGGCGTTTATCTCACCGATACTTTCGATATCACGCAGGCCTTGGCGCTCACCTTCTCGGGGCGCTATCAGATCACCGAGGTCGAGATCCGCGACCAGACCGCCAATCCGGATAACGCCGATCTCAACGGCGATCACCGTTTCGATCGCTTCAATCCGGCCGGAGGTCTCACCTACTCGGTGTTCAAAGACCTGAACCTCTTCGGCGGCTACAGCGAGAGCTTCCGGGCTCCCACACCCGCGGAGCTGACCTGCGCGGACCCGGCTGACCCGTGTAACCTGCCGAACGCCTTCGTGGCCGATCCGCCGCTCAATCCCGTGATCGGCAGGACCTGGGAGGCCGGCGCACGCGGGCGCCTGCCGCTCGGCAAGGATCTGCGCTGGCGCGTGGCATTCTATCGCACGACACTCGAAGACGACCTCGTCTTTGCCGTCACCGAAACGGGCGGTGCCGGGTTCTTCACGAATATCGACGAGACGCGCCGCCAGGGGGTGGAGCTGGGCCTGAACGGGCACTGGGAGTCCGTGCATTGGTCCGTCAATTACGGGTTTGTGGATGCGACGTATGAATCCGCCGAAACGCTGGCGAGCGTGGTTGAGCCCGACGGCATCCAGGTGCAAGCAGGCGACCGCATCCCCGGGATTCCAGAGCACAATTTCAAGGCCGGCGCCGACTGGGCCATCCTCCCGAAGTGGTCGGTCGGCGGCACGCTCCTCTACGCCTCCGACCAGTTCCTGCGCGGCGATGACAGTAACGAACTGGACACTGTGGATGATTACGCGATAGTGAACCTGCGCACACGCTTCAATCCCTGGGACCACGTCGAGCTTTGGGCGCGCATCGACAACCTCTTCGATGCCGACTACGAGACCGGCGGCACCCGCAACTTCAACGCCTTCGCCGATCCGATCGCAGAGGAGCGTTTCCTGGCGCCCGGCGCGCCGCGCGCCGGCTGGGTCGGCGTGAAGCTCCGGTTCTAGGGCGATACGGTGGTGGACAACACTCGTCATGCGCGGTACCTCGTCGCTTGACTCACCCACGAGACTAAGCTAACTTACTTAGCTAAGTTAGCATGGATACATGCCATGACCATCGTCAACGTGCACGAAGCCAAGACCAACCTCTCGCGTCTGCTGGAGGCCGCTGCCGCGGGCGAGGAGATCATCATCGCCAAGGCCGGAAGGCCCATCGCCAAGCTGGTCCCGATCGAGAAGCCGAAGCGCGAACCCGGACGCCTGAAAGGGCTTATCCAATGGTCCGACGCCTTCTTCGACCCATTGCCGGATGACGTTCTGGAGGTGATGGAAAATGGCTACAAGCATGATCCGTTGCGCCGGAAGTGAACCTCTTACTGGACACCCACGT
>JBOIDW010000395.1:0-5340 GCA_050740655.1 Gammaproteobacteria bacterium
CTCAGGCGGCCCATGATACGGAAGTCGCGGAACGCGCTCTGGGTGCCAAGCTGGCGAAAATCAGACCCTGGACAGATGGTGATGTTCATGGAGGTCGCGCTCAACGCCGTGCGTAAACCCGCTGATCCGACCATCGAGATCGACCGTTTATACAATTATGCAGGCCAGACCCCCTCGCTTCACCCAGACCCCCTCGCTTCACCGGCGGGGGACGAGCGTATCGGCCGGATCGTCCTCGGCTGAAACGAAGAGCGCGGTCCCGAGCGGGCAAGCGCTGCCATCGGGCCGTGCAGTGCCGCGCGTCACATGGTCATCTTGATCGCCACGCACGTTTTGCCTGCATCCGGGTCGCCGATCAGAGCGTTCAGCTTGCCGCGATAAATGCGTTCCGGCCAAAGGGAGACGATGCCCCGGGGCTTGATGTCGGCGACGGATGGCGCTTCTAGCGCACCATTCCATGCCGTCCGTGCTGGCGTCCCTGCGCTGCCGTTAGGTTATTTCGGCGGCCGCTCCGGGCCGGAGGGCTTCCGCCGCCCCCCGGCGACCGGTCGGGCTCAACGGTACGTTCCCGATTGCTCGAAGGCGTGGGCGGCCCGCAGGACCATGTCGTCTTCCCAGTGGCGCCCGACCAGCATCATCCCCACCGGCAGGCCGCTCGACTTGGCGCAGGGAACGCTCATCGCTGGATGGTGCGTGCAGTCGAAGGGGCTGGTGTTCTGGATCATCCCCAGCGCGGTGCCGAAGTACTCGCCCAAGGAGGGCTTGGCGGGGGGAAGGGGCATGGCCTTCATCGGCGTGGTGGGCATGATGAGGATGTCCACCTCCTTCAGGGCGTTGTCATAGGCCTCCCGGAGGGGATAAACGAGATTCTGGGCCTTGGCGTAATACCGCCCGTAGTACTTGTCCGCCATGTACTGCCCGAGCAGGATCACCAGCTTGACGGTATCGGAGAAATTGTCGGCCATAGCCCGCCGGGCCCGGCCGTAGTAATCGACCAGGGAAGTGGTGTAGTAGCCCTGCCAGTTCAGGCCCATGCCGTCGTGGAGCACCATCTGGGCCAACGCGCCCTCCACGGCCACGGCGTTCCAGATATGGATCCCGTCCCGGTGCAGAGGAATGGAGATCTCCTTCACCGTGGCCCCCTTCTGCGTGAAAACGCGCGCCGCGTCGCGTACGGCCTTGTCCACATCGGGCTCAGAGGCGCCCGGCCAGCCGAATCCCTCCGTGACGATGCCGAACTTGAGCCCTTTGGCGTCACCGGTGAGGGCTTTGGTGTAAGGCTTCGTGCTGACCTCGCCCTGGCGCGGGTCCATCGGGTCCTTGCCCGCGATGACCTCCAGGAGCAGCGCTACGTCGGCGACCGTCATCGCCATGGGGCCCGTGTGGTCCAGCGTCGCCTCGATGGGCATCACGCCGGTGTAGGGCACCAGGCTCCAGGTTGGCTTGAGCCCGTAGCAACCGGACCAGGAGCTGGGAATGCGGATGGAGCCCCCCTGATCGCCGCCCATGGCCATGTCGCAATCTCCATGCACCACCAGGGCGGCCGAACCGCTCGATGATCCGCCGGCGTTGTACTTGGGGTTGTGCGGATTGAGCACCGCGCCCGTCGCGGAAGTGAAGGAGCCCCCGGAGAAGCAGAGGTCCTCACAGACGGCCTTGCCGACAATCTCCCCGCCGGCGTCCAGGATGCGAGTGACCGCCGTGGAATCCACGTCCGGAACATAGCCTTGCAGCAACGCGCTGCCATTCATCATCGGAACGCCCGCCACGCACGTGTTGTCCTTGATCGCGATTCGCTTCCCCTTGAGCTTGCCGCTTCCGGCGCCTTTGATCGTGCATTTCCAGTACCAGGCGTTGAGCGGGTTCCCCTCGGGAGCAGGCCGATACCCAGGCGTGCGGGAATATTTCACCGGGAGCTTGGGCTCCGCCAGCGCCTCAATTCGGCGGTAGGAGCCGAGGATGCCCTCCATCAGGTCGCGGTAGGTGGCCAGGTCTTCCTGGCTGATCGTGAGGTGATATTGCTCGGCAATCCGGCTCAGTTCCTCCACGCTCGGCGGGGCCACCCCCTCCGTGTTGGTGCCGACCCGGGCCAGGGCCTTCCGCGCGGAGAAGCCGGGCACCACCCCGGCGGTCATTCCGGTGGCCAGCCCCGCGGCCAGCCCCAGGCGCAACAGATCTCGCCGCCGCAGATCCAGGCCATGCGGCGAACCAGTAGGGTCATTCGGACCTTGACGCATCTCGTCCATGTTATCGTCCATCTTGCCCTCCGATTGGATCATGGCCTCCGCGTATCGTCACGGGAGCAATCCTCCCACTCCGATTTGTCGGGGAAATTCCAGGACGCGGTCCGCACCGATCTTGCCCTACGATCCCCTACGGTGTCCCGGCTGTCAATAATTTTCGCTCTCGGAGGACTCATGCGCCGAGGCTGGGTCAAGTCCTAACGCTGCTGGATAATCGAGTCCGCGATGCACTCGGTGTCGAGCCAAACGGTTCGATTCGGGGGGATAGCGAGATAGTGGCCCCCGACGAGATCGTCGATCTGAAGCCCAATGCGACGTCGGGTCCGACGCCGGCCATTCGATGCGCTAAAACAACTTCGATGCACTTCCTCGATCTCTCACGCTTGGAGGATGCTACCGGGCTCAAGGCCACGAGCGGCAAGAACAAGTCACGCGCATAAGGTTCGAATCCCCGTGGGGACGCCAAACACAAAAGAGCCACCGCTTTGTTGGCTCTTTTTGTTTGGTGCACCTCACTGGTGCGGCTCGAACCCCTCGGTTCGACCACCGGATGTCCGGTGAACATCCGGTGGGACGCCGTGCCGCTTTTGGCACAGCGGTCCCTCGCGCGGGCCTCGACCGCTTGCGAGGGATTCGCGGATCGCAGAGGCAATGCGAGCCGCGAACAATTCCCGTGTATGCTTTCACTGGACGGACACTGGCGCCGAAGACGTCGAGATCGTGAACTATCATTGACGGAGAGTGTTGATGCGCAAGCTCAAGCCTGTCACGCCCGACGAACTACAAATGGAAGAAATTCTGAGGCCGATGGGGATCAGCCGGCACCGGCTGGCGAAGGAAATAGGCATGCCGGCCCAGCGCATCGGCGAAATCGTGGCGGATAAACGTTCCATTACTGCCGACACCGACTTGCGTCTATGCAGATTTTTCGGTCTTTCCAACGGATACTGGCTGCGTGCTCAGGCGGCCCATGATACGGAAGTCGCGGAACGCACCTTGGGCGCCAAGCTTGCCAAAATCAAGCCTTGGGCAGTCGTCGATGATGACAGAGGGTGTGCTCTCATCATCAGCAACTTGACGGATGAAGTAAGTATCCCCCGGCAAAGCCGGGGGCTTTAGATTGTGAGCCGCTCAAAGCGGCTAGAGGGCCGCTTGCGCGGCCCCTAGAATATCGCGCCTGCCATGCTGCTTCTCATATCACTATGACGAACACCGGACCCACCTCAGTTGGACTACGTCGACGGACGGTGTTCCTCGTTGAGGACAGCCACAATGTCGGGTCTTTCCCGCTGAGCCCGCGAAGGCGTTCGCAGAGATTCTTCAGAACCCCTCGCTGCGGTCCATTGCTGCGAGGACATACTCAATCAAACGTCTAACTTCTACTGCCACCCCGGCAGAGCCGGGGGGTCTCCCTTGATAGGCTAGCTGCGGGCGAATTCGAGAAGAGGCCCATAATTGCGATTTCCGCGACCTGCATCGGCTCCTTGCAGGGCCTGGACGTAACGCGCGCGGAGTTGATCTGTTGACAGCGATAGATTGCTCCCCCATGTAAACGGTGCGAGGCCGAAGTGTTTCTCTGCTAAGAAATCCGCATACATTCGCGCATGGCGCCCGTTCCCATTCTCGAATAAATGAATCTCTACAAGATCATGATGCAGACGAATGCAAATTTCTTCGGGTGTATATGATTTTTTGTCTACCCAATAACGAGCGCTCTCAAGTAGCTCCTCCGTACGAATTGCTATATATCCCGGATCGCAACCAATCGTTGTTTCGGTTTTACGGTACTGTCCAGCCCATTTCCAAGTTTGGTTGAACATCTGGCGATGCAATTCGTGCAGAAAAGTACTGGAAAACGGTTCAGACACGCGGGCTCGTCGTAGCCAAGACGCTGCGCGAGAAATGTTGTCTGTTTCTAGTTCGTCAAGTTGCCGCTGTGTTTGAATTGGCGTGACTAGGTTATCTACCGCACCGGGATCGATTGGAGTCGATCCCGGCGGTTGATGAAAGCGAATCACGTTTGATCCCAAAGCCGGCGTGGCGATCCTCGCAAGATTTCGTCGGCGTTGGTTTGAACAAGCGCGTCTATCGATTGCGGCCGGGGCGCTTGATCTTCTAAACGCATCGAATGTTCAATTCGAGCGATACGGTCGACGGCAAGCTTTCTCGCTCGTTGCTTTACACGAGTGTCGAGCGAGTCACGCGGCACTAATGCGTACACTAGGTCGCAGTCGAGGGCCGCCGCCGCCTCCCGGAGGGTCTTTAGAGTGATCGTGCCCTCAGCTTCACGCTTTTCAAATCCGATGACCGATTGCCGAGTCTGCCCAAGCCTCTCGGCCATTTGGTCGATCGTCATTCCTAGCGCCGTCCGGACGGCCTTTAGCCATCCCGTAGACGGAGGTTGTGTAGCAGGAAGCCTCTTCCATGGCGCAAAGCCTTGGTCTAGAAACTTAAGTTTCTTATAAAACAATGAATTATATTTCATATTAGTAGCCTGTAGATTACTTTATTAGGTCAATATAGTAACTTGTGAGGTACATTATATCAACGAGAAAGTAGCTTGTAGGTTACTAAATGCCATGGGTAGACATTTGCCCGTTCCAACCCTCCCAAGTTGCGATGGCGAGCGCCACCAAAGCAACTGCGTCTGCCACTTGAAGAATCGCGCTCTCGTTTTTCTCCGCGAAAAGAGGCGCCTCAACTATTCGCTCAAAAGGCAATAGGTCGGCCTGACCTGCCCAGGTTCTTAGGACCAGTCCTAACTTGAGAGAATGGCTCCCGCCCACAAGCGAGAAGCCCATGAAGAAGAGCAGATTCACCGAGGAGCAGATGGTCGCGATCCTGCGGGAGGCCGACCGCACCTCGGTGCCCGAGGTGTCCAAGAAGTACAGGGTCTGCGAGCAGAGCATTTACGTCTGGAGGCGCAAGCTTGGCGCAATGTCATGCGGCGCACTGTGACGCTTTGCGACCATGGCATGTGTTGAAAGTTCGGCGCTTCCATCCGTCGGATTTCCGACATCTCTCTATGTACGCTCGGAAATAGAGCGCTCTCTAACGGCATTCGACCTGTCATTTTTCGGACGCCTCGAACTGGCAT
>JBOIDW010000396.1:0-4026 GCA_050740655.1 Gammaproteobacteria bacterium
CCTTAGGGTCTACCGATAGCCGTCGCCGGGGTAAGCGTCATCTTACAACGTGATGCCGAGTTTTCTGAATACCAGGATCATTACCAGGTAGGCGCCGGCCGTCAACGCGATGGATATAGGTTCCCCATCCCATCCGGACCAGCAACGGCAAAGTATTAATAACAGCAACGACGGCAGCACCAGCCAAAAGAGGCTGCGCGCCAGCGACGCGACCTGGGTCGCGTCGCCGGTGTCGATATAGAGCCACAGCATGGCCAGGTTCGATATCAACGGTAGTGAGGCCGGCAAGGCGCCGAGGAAGGTGTAGCTCGCCGATGGCTACGATGAGCAGGGCGCTCAGGAAGGTCTTGAGCAGCAGATAGAGCAAGGTCTACCCTGGCGCTAGTAAACGCTGGTATACGTTTCCCGTTGGAACGGCCGCAGGTGAGGGGATCACTTGGGGTCTCTCCGTTGGCCTCCGGAGACCCGCTCGGCCGGTAGGAATGGCCGGCTAGGCGGTGGCCGCGAACACGGCTTGCACCTGCGCCGGCGGTGCCAATCGCTTGGCCAGTCTCGTCAGCCGTTCGATCAGTACCTGCTGGAAGACCTGGGTCAGCCGCATCTGGAGTGCCAGCGACGCCCAGTCGCGCAGCGGCGCCTCGACCTTCATGACCAGGATCGGCTCCGTGGCGACGATAGAGCCGAGCTGGCGGCCCTCGCTGAGATAGCCGGTCTCACCGAAGCAGTCACCGGCTTGCAGGCTCACGAGGGCCTGCCGGGCGATCTGTAAGGACACCTCTCCCGAGACCAGGACGTAGAAGCTCGCCTCGTGAGCACCTTCCTTGACGATGCAGGCCGCTTCCGGGTGTGTCTCCCATTGACTGACCTTCACGACCTCCGCGAGCTCCGCGTCCGAGAGGGTAGCGAAGAATCGGAGACCCCTGGCCTTGCGCAGTTTCTCGTCGTGGCTCAACTCGATCCGCGGGCTGCTCGCTTCCTCCAGCAGGCGATCGACGTCCGCCACCATATCCGCCCCGCTCGCGTAGCGCTTAGAGCGATCCTTGTGCAGACAGCGATGCACGATGCGGCTCAGCAGCGGCGAAACCTCCGGCCGTAGCGATTCGATCGGCTTGGGCTCCTCTTTGAGGATCGCTGAAATGAGCGCGGGGATGGCATTCATGGCAAACGGCGGTTCGCCCGCCAGTAACTCATAGAACACCACACCGAGCGAATAGATATCCGACTGGCCGGTGACCTTCTCATCGCGGGCCTGCTCGGGCGAAAGATAACGCGGAGAGCCAAAGGCGCCTTGCAGGACGGTCTGGTCCGCCTCGACGCGCTGTGCGATCCCGAAATCGACGATCTTGGCGTCCTGGGAGGGCGTCAGCATGATGTTGGCCGGTTTAATATCGCGGTGGGTGACGCCCCGGTCATGGGCATAGCTCAGCGCGTCGGCACACTGGCGCATGAGCTTGACCACCTTGTCGATGGGCAGCAGCCGCTGCCGGCGCGTATAAGACCGCAGAGAGTCGGCGTTTTCTACGTACTCCATCACAATGAAGCACTGCCCATCGGCGATCCCGGCGTCATAGACCTTGACGATGTTCGGGTGATCGAGGCCGCCGGCGGACCGCGCCTCATTGAAAAACCGGCGTTGCGCCTGCTGCATAGACAGTTCATCGTCGCTGTGTTCGAAAACGCGCACCTTGATGGCGGCCTTGCGATCGACGAAGGGATCGTAAGCGACGTAGACGACGCCCATCGCGCCACGGCCGGCGAAACCGGCGATGCGGTACTTTCCTATTTTTTTCGGCAGATCCATACGCTATACGGGCTCTTGGATGAATTCGTTGGAATACAATAACGGGCCGACCAGGTAATCGATGCCGATGTCGCGAATCATGCGGCCCTGATCCTCGCTCTTCACGCCTTCGGCCAGCGTCTTGCGGCCTAGCGCGCGGGCGATCTCCTGGCTGGAGCGGACCACGGCCAGGTCACGCGCACTGTCCGCCATGCCGGCGATGAAAGAGCGATCGATGGCCAGGTAATCGGCGGATACGCGGGAGAGGTAGTCCCCCAACGCCCCGCTACGCCCCAGGCCGCCGATCGCTACCCGGCAGCCGAGTGCCCGCAGCGTCCCGACCAGGTGGCCAACCTCCGCCGGCACGGCCAGTACGGTGGCCTCATCGACCTCGAAGCAGAGCTTGCTGGGCGGGACGGGGCTCGCCATGAGGACCTCCAAGGCCAGCTCCAGGTATTGCGTATCCAGGACTTGTACACGCGGTAGACCCAGTACCAGGAGTTGCACCTCCAGGCCGTGCCGGGACTCCGTCATCCACCCGATCGCCTCGCGCAGGACGCGGCGTCCCAGTCGCTGGAGCTTGCCCTCGATCGGCTTGCCTTGCAGGTCCTCGGGTACATCCAGCACCCGTCCGCCTGACTTGATACGCGGTACCATACGCAGGCGCAGACCGCCCGTCATGACCGCTTGTACCGGCTCGATACGCTGGAACCATAGTTCCAAGGCCTGTCCCTCGATGGCCTTATCGATATCCGTCGCCCAGTCGACCGGCGGCTCGGCCCGATCGAGTGGTGGAAATCCCGCTACATCCTCGCGTACCGGCGTGCCGTCGGCCGCTGGCGTGGCCTCGCCGCCGCGCGCATGCTGCTCCGGCGACTCGGCGACGGCTTGCTCGCAGAGGCTGGAAAAGATCGATTGCAATACGGACAAAAAGGCGCGCTCTACGGGCGAACGGGTGGCCGCATCGACTACGCTCGCCGCCCCGGTCCGGAGCTGCATCGCCAGCTCCTGCACGGTCCAGGCGGCGACCTTCTTGCCCTCGCCGTTGACCAGGACGCAAGGGTTATGCGCCTCGCCGATCCAAGCCACGTCCAGGCGTTGGCCAGCCAGGGTGCCCTTGGTCATCTGGACCGAGTCCCCGACCTGCAAACGCTTAGCGCGATCCAGCCACAACAGCCATTCCTTGGGTAGGGGCGCCGTCGCGGCCGTTCCGTGCCCGGGTGGAGCCAGCTCTCCCGGCTTGCGCCTGGACTGCAGGAATGCCTGCTGCTTTTCGCAGCCGGAAACGACACCTTGTAGATTCCGTTTATAGTCCACCTCGCGGGTGTTTTCGAGGCGTTGCAGCACCTCCGCAATCCCCTCCCATCCCAGGCCCGCATCGGCCTCCTGGGGCACGCGCTCGACCAAGGCCTCGAGCTCCTGTACCGCCTCCTCGGGCACTGTCCCATGCAAGCGCGTCAAGGACTCCAGGATGCGGCGGGCAGGATGCACCGGATCGGTCAGGAATCCCGGGTCCGACAAGGCCATACGATAGACTTGAGGCGTCAGGCGCTCGATCTGCGCGCGTGCCCCTTGGCCGACGAGCCGATCGCCCAGCAGGGCCCCGAGAAATTGCGAGACCAGCTCCAGCGTGCTGTGGTGCCGGGCACTGATCTGACGTCGCTCGCCGTCCTGGCCCTGGATCTCGCCCAGCAGGCGCTCGATGACGCCGTCCCCACCCGTGAGGGGTTGACCGCTGTTCGCCTGTAAGAACGAGATCGCCCCCACCAGATCATCCGGGGCGTAGCAGGGCAGTCCCGGGGTCTCACTCACCGCTTGTGCCAAGGCCGCGTCCATGGCATCCAGTGAGCCGGGCGTACGCGGCGCCACGGTTGCGCTCCAGCGCTGCCAGGCCATGAGGTTTTGCGCGGCGTGGCCCGGGTTGATGATTCCGTGCATGCCCCCCGTATCGGTACCCGATAGTACCTGGGGGATCGGCCCGGTCGCGAACGCCGCCCGGTCCTCTGCGGCGTAGTAGTGCGGGCCGGAGACCTCGCTAGCCGGTTGCGCCCAGGGCGCGTAACTGGCATCGGGCGGGCCAGGCACGCGCGGGGCTGCGGCTGCGCTCCAGCGCTGTACTGCCATGGGATCCTGGGCGGCTAGGGTCGGGCCGATGATTCCGCGCGGCGCCCCCGGGCCGATACCCGACAATACCTGCGGAATCGCCCCCGTCGAGACGAGCGCGTGCGGAACGGTGTCTCTAAGCG
>JBOIDW010000397.1:0-2076 GCA_050740655.1 Gammaproteobacteria bacterium
GACGCCTTTGCGGCGATCCGTGCGCGCACCTCCGTATCGGCGCTCGGGAGCGCCGAGATCCCCCCCTCGAGCGCCCGAAAATAAAGCCCGGTTCCTCCGACCAACAAGGGCACCCGCCCCGCCTTAAAAACCGTATCCAACTCGCGCAGCGCGTCGGCGCGAAACTCCGCCGCCGAATAAGCTTCCCCGGGGTCACGGATATCGATGAGGCTATGCGGCGCGCGGGCGAGAACTTCCGGGCTGGGCTTCGCGGTTCCGATGTCCATGCCGCGGTAGATCATCCCCGAATCGACGCTGATTAACCGGCATCGAACCGCGGCGGCCAGATCGACGGCCAGCGCAGTCTTTCCCACGCCCGTGGGGCCCATGAGAAAAATCGCGGTCGGCGCCGGCATCCCACTTACTCAGCCGGATGTTCTTCGGATGGACGCAGCCCGCCCGCAATCAAGGATGAAAGATCCTCGCCGGTCAGTTGCCGCCACAGACCGCGCGCCGCGCTGGGGTGCCCCAGGCCCAGACTCTCGATCTCGCGAAGCCAGCCGTCCCAGTGGCCGAGGGTTCTCGACGCGAGCGCCAGGGTTGCGCCATGCGTCGCCAAGGTGTCGCAAAGCGCCCGTTCTAGCGCCGCCTCGGGATCACCGGGCTTAGCCAGGACCACCGCGAGATCTCGAATCAATTGCTCTCCGTCGCAGCCGCGTAAAAGCGCTGGGATGCGCCGCACGATGATCGTACGGGGGCCTCCGCGATCAACCTCCAACCCCAAGCGCTCCAATAAGGCCGTGTGATCGAGCACCCGCTCGGCCTCGGCGGGCGACACGCTGACCGGTTGCGGGATCAGCAAGGGTTGGGAGCAAACCGGGGCGCCCGGGCGCGCCGATCGGATACGCGAGGCAATCGAGCGCCGCAGCGCGGCCTCGGCATCGACAACCACCAATCCCAGCGCATTTTCCGCGAGCAGATAGCGGCTACTCAAGAGTGCAATGGCGCGTCCGAGTGGCGCGCCGAGAGGATCCGGGCCGACCTCTGGAGTTTGAGCCTGCACATAGGCGGCACGCACCTGGTTAACGCGAGGCGCTAGCGCAGGCCTATGCGCCGCGCTGCCACTCAGGCGAGAGCGCTCGCCGCTTGGACCGGTAAGCGCGTGCTTCACCGCGCTATAGACAAAGTCATGGATGAGCCGAGATTGACCAAAGCGGACCTCGTACTTGGCGGGATGAACATTGACATCGACGGCGCCCGCTTCCGTCTCCAAGAAAACGATAAAGGCAGGCTCCGCGCCGGGCGGTTGCGTATCTTCATACGCCCGGCGGATGGCATGGTTGACCGTGCGATCACGCACGATCCGACCGTTCACAAAAAAATATTGAATATCTCCCGCTGGCGGGAGCGCTGCCCAACCCCAGGCGCGGATCCCGTCGCTGGTCAAGTCAAAGAAAGCCGCACGCCCCATAAAATGATCGCCGGCTAGTTCTTGCACCCTAGACTCGCTTTGTGGTTCTGCCGAGCGAAGATTAAGCACGGCACGGCCATTATTGAGCGCGCGAAAAGCCACGGCGGAGCGGCTTATCGCGATGCGCTTCAGCAACTCCTGTACGTGCAGGAATTCGGTGCGCTCGCGGCGTAGGAATTTTCGCCGCGCGGGGGTATTGAACATGAGATCGCGGACGGTAACCGAAGTCCCGGGCGGATGGGCCGTGGGCCGAGGATCGCAAGGGCGCGCGGCGCCTTCCATCTCGAGGGCCCAGCCAATGTCCGAACCCGTGGTACGCGAGGCCAGCGTCAGCCTGGAGACGGCCCCGATGCTCGGCAACGCCTCGCCACGAAACCCGAGGCTGGTAATCGCATAGAGATCTTCCGCACACTGGAGCTTGCTCGTCGCATGGCGGCGGAGCGCGAGCGCGAGATCCTCGGGTGCGATCCCGCAACCGTCGTCACGCACCCGGATAAGCCGTATTCCGCCGCCCTCGATCTCAACCTCGATGCGCTTCGCCCCGGCGTCGAGGCTATTTTCAATAAGCTCTTTGACCACCGACACGGGACGCTCGATGATCTCCCCGGCGGCGATCTGATTGATGA
>JBOIDW010000398.1:0-13432 GCA_050740655.1 Gammaproteobacteria bacterium
CCCTGCAGGAATCAGAGACGTACACCGCGTCGCGGACAAATCGCGCCTCGTAAGCGTTGATGAATCTGCCGTCGCCGCGGAAAGGGTCTTCGCCGTTGAGCGCCGGTTGATGCATGGCGATCGATACCACCTCGGCGCCCGCCAATTCACTGAGCATCTGCGCCTGCGCCCGAAGAAGTTGTCGCCACTCCCGGCGCGGAAACGATCGGAAGAAATTCACGTCGTAATGCAGACCGACTTCGTGGCCCAACTCGGCGAGGCGGCGCGCGAGGTGTCCATGCTCGGGCGCGAGAAGGTTATAGTAGCGCGTCCCGGCGAGGAGAAAGTACGTGGCTGAAACGGCGCGCTTCGCCTCCTCTTCCGCCAGCCGCAGCGCCGCGGCGGGAGAGTAATCAACGTCGTGGCGAAGGATGAAGAAGGGCTCCGGCAGGTCACCGCCGGCAAAGTCGCGGAACCGCACGCAACGGTTGGTTCCGGCGACGCGCGTGAGAATCCAGTGGTAAGTCTCGAAATCGAACCGGTCGCGCATAACTAATTATAAACCATGGGCGTCAAGAACAAGCGAGGACGGTCTATAGTGGACTCGACTACGCGCTACTTCGTCGCCGTTGCGGCGATCATCTCTTTCGAAACGACGAGATCACGCGGTACCGACGACAGCATCTGCTCGCGCGTGACGCCGTTGGTTCGCTCGTAGAACAGGGTCGACTGAAAGTACAAAACGAATTCTTCCGCGTTCGGAAACGTCAACCGCGAGTGCAGAATCTCCTCGGATGGGTTCCCGAAGACTTCGCGCACGATTGGCACGATCTCACGTCGGATGCGGTCGGATCGCACGAGGATCACCTCGTCGACGGGCTGGCCAGTCAAGCGCGTGTTGAACTCGTGAAGCTCACGGGCGTTGTTGCGCGTCGGTCCGATCAGGACGATCTCGCCGCCCGGTTGCAGGACCCGCTTCAGCTCGGCGATGGTGAGCCGAGGATTCTTCGCATTGTAGATAGCGAAATTGGAAAAGCAGAGGTCAAACGATTCGTCGGCGAACGGAAGCGGGTCGTCCATCGAGGCGGCGTGCAGCTCGAGATTCGCAGCGCCGAAGTTCCGGCGAGCTTCGTCGATCAGGCTCGGTTCGCGATCCAGCCCGACCACTCTGCCTGCGCGGCCGACGTGCTTCAGGTAAATGCCGAGGTGGTTTCCGTTTCCGCAACCGAGATCGAAGATCGCTGTCCGCTGCTTTCTCCCGACGAACTCCTCGATCCAATCCGACACATCGAAATTCGCGAACTCCTTGTGCGCTCGGATGCGGAACTGCAGCTTGCCGAGAGTTTCTTTGTAGCTCAGGTTATCGGGTTGTGGGGTCATTATCGGTGAAGAAACACCACCGGCTGAGAAGCGGCTGCTTCCCGTCCCATGGAGCATTGCGGTTGACGATATTCAAGAATAGGACTCTCAACGCGATTTCGCAACGGGAAATGGTTGCGGAGACTCGGACCCTCGCAGATGCCCCGTGCGCTAGAACGAGTATTTGATACTCAGGGTGAGCGGTGTCCTGCTCGTCGCTTCCAGATCGAGGTGGCTGACAGCCAGGGTGATCTCGTAGCGCGAGATCGGGATCGCGATCCCGGCGAAGACCTCGAGGGTGTCCTGGGGGTCTGCCTCCCGCCGGACGACCCCATCGAAGATCTCGGGCGTTGCACGGCCGGTGGCGACGCCTGCCAGAAACCGGCCCCATTGGGAGTAAAAATCAAGCCTCCCTAGGATAAAGCGGGTGTTGAGATTGCCGGAGACCGATTCCGCGTAATCGAAATCGGCAGTGAGCGTAGACGTGACCTGCACCAACACCCCACCTCTGAGCAGATGTCCTTGCGTGTCATCGATATTGAAATACTGGTCTTCGAATTTGAGATAGAGGCGCTTGGCGAGGAGCTCGTAATGGAAACCGCCTTTGCCGATGAAATAGGAAAACCCGCCCTGTTCCCCGTGGCCCGATCCGTAGTTGATCTCCCCCTGCAGGGTGAGCGGCGGCCGCGGTCTGAACGCACCGCCTAAGGTACCGAAGCCCCAACGGCTCTCACCCACGTCAAAGCCGGCGAGCCCGGCAAGAACCGTGTTTCCGCTTGGGGTGGTGTGCACGAAGTTCAAGGACCCTCCCCCACCCACGGCATCGCTACGGAGGTCGTCGATACGGCCGTTGATTATGACCGCGTTGGTTCCGGCGGCGGATCCAACTTGGGCCCCCACTGCCTGCCCCTGATCGTCTAGGGACAGGGGCGCGGCCATGACCCCGCCAAAGGTGGGAAGGGCCATGAGGCATAGAGTGATCTTCAAGACCGCGGTCCTATGGTGATAAAGGTCGATACGAGGGGCCGGCGCCGGCAACCGGCCTACGATACGCTGGGCCATGCGCCCCCTGCCAAGCAAATTCGACTTCGTGACCAGGGTGTTTGGTCTTGGACAGTTGGGTTTTCTCTTGCGCCTATTCGCTCCGTAGTCAGCGCGTGCCATCTGCGCAATCCGTGCGGTCAGATTCCAGGGGGGCGTCTGACGGGACAGCATACTGAGAACGCAAGCGTTCTATGGCGACACTACCCTCGACTGGTCTGGAAAAATGATAGCCCTGCCCGTAATCACAGCCCAGCTCCCGTAGTGTGGTTGTGGTCTCGGCGTCCTCGGTACCCTCGGCAACCGTCTTGAGCCCAAGGGCTCCAGCCATGTGCACGATGGCTCGGACGAGGTCGGAGTTCTTACGGTTTGCGTTGACTTGCCTGACAAAGGATTGGTCGATCTTGAGGTAATCGAACTGGAAAAGCTGCAGATAGCTCAAGGATGAATATCCGGTTCCGAAGTCATCCAGCATCGCATAGACGCCTAGCGCCCGGAGACGGGTGACGATCTCGCTTGCGGCGCTGACGTTGCTGATCATGCTCCCCTCCGTCACTTCCAGCCTGAGAAAACTGGGCGGTAGCTTCGTCTCATCTAGCAAAGCCGCTACGAAATCACACAGATCAGGCTGCCGCATATCGTGCCCTGATATATTCACGCTCAAGTAAAATTCGGCGTCGGCGGGAAGCCGCTCTCGCCATACCTGTGCCTGCTGGCAGGCTTCCTTGAGCACCCACCGGGTGATGGGAACGATCAGCCCCGTCTCTTCAGCGAGCGAAATGAACTTGTTGGGAGGGACGAGGCCTTCCAGCGGATGGCGCCACCGCACGAGCGACTCCATGCCAACGGTTCGTCCCGTCTCCAAGGATACGATGGGTTGAAAGTGAAGAAGTAACTCCCGGTGCGCGATGGCGTGGCGCAGGTCGGTCTCGCGCTGCATGACGTCGGCAATGGCATCGCGCGTGGCCGGATCAAAGACCACATGCCGGGCTCCGCCGTCACTCTTGGCTTTCGAGAGTGCGATGTTGGCTTCCCGCAGGAGCTCATCAACACGCTCCAAGCCTGAGGAACTGATGGCAACTCCCATGCTCGCTGTAACCACAATGCTTTGCCCTGCAAGATCGAATGCCTCGTCCAGTGCGCGCTGCAAGCGTTCCGCCGCAGCCACGACCGCATCGGAGGAAGGAATGTCGAACAGTAGGACGGCCATCCCGGCGCCGCCCAGATTCACCACGGCGACATCCTGGGGCCGGATGCAAAGGTCGAATCGGCGCGCGGCCTGGGCCAGCAGCTGATTCCCCCACGCCAGTCCCAAGCTGTTGGTGATAAGCTCGAATCGGTCGAACTCGAGCACGATCACGGCGGGCCGGGAACCGGCTTGGACTCTTGCTCGGCGCAAGCTCTTCTCCAGTCGGTCGACGAGGTAGCGGCGGTTCGGTAAACCGGTCGCGGCGTCGTGGTAATCCGCATGGTTGAATTGCCGCTCCAGCTCCTGCCGCTGCTGGACCTCGTCCATCAGGCGGCGATTAGCGGAGTCCAGCCGGCGCTTGTAGGTCGTGATCTCGGTGCCGAGCCGCACGGGCCCGCGGCTGAACTCGTAGGTCAGGAGCGTCGCCAACAGGGCGCCGATCGCCACGAATGCGGCGTGGGGGACAATACGCGCCCAAGAATGCCATCCTTCGGCGGGCCCGATCGCCAGGCTCAAGCGCCCCCGTGTGAGAGGGACGTGGACCGGATCGCTCAGTTTGCTCGATCCCAAGCCGGAAATGACTCGCTCGACTCGACCCCCAGGTTCACGATACAAGAGTTGGTGCTCGTATCCGTCCGCAGCCAAACCACTTACACCGCCTAGCCGGAGCAGTTCGTCCAGTTCGAGACAAGTGACGGCCCAGCCGCGCAGGTCCTCTGTTCCCGCAGCCGCGATTGTTGCTGGCGCGCGGGCGAAAAGGACCCAGCCCCTGTGCCCTCTAAACATCCCCAATGACGGCGCCGCTCCCTCGGATGCCTCTCTGACGTGTTCCCGAGACCCACGCAGGAGCTCGTCCACCGACGTTTCGTCGTGTCTCTTGGCATCCAAGGCGATGACACGCCCCTCGCCGACAAAAAACCGTGCGTGCGCGGCCTTCGAGCTGCCAGCCGTAGTGGCCGTCTGCCGGTCGGGCACACGGCCCCGGCGCCGGAGCTCCGCCGCCAGGGCGTAAGCCGAGTCATACATGAGCGCAAGTTGCTGTTCCAGCGCCTGCGCTCGCCCGGCGAGCACTCGTTGTGTCGCTTCACGTTGCTCGGCGGCATGCTGCTTGGATTCCAGATTCACCAATGCGCCGCCGACCAGAATCACGGCCATGAAGACCAGCGTTGCTGGGAGAAGACTGGGTTTCTCTGTCATGATGGGCCTACGGTTTGTGACGGGCAGCCTCACGCTTACGGTGAGAGTGCGTCGACGCATCGAGTCGCCCGGTAATGATCAGCGCATGCCGGTAGCGAAATGCGGCGCTGGGTTGCCCGCTGTGCTGATGCTCATTGGCTTCCGCGACGTCAACGTTCCAACCGCCCACGGCAGGACCAACGCGGATCGGGCGCGCACACCCCTTTTCCGCCTTAGCGCGCACGCAGTGCCAAGACGGTAAGCTTGACTTGCTCCCCGGGCAGCGGCACGGAAACGGATCGCGCGGCAAAGGGTCTTTCGCCTAGCTCCACCTGACGCTCTTGATGCCCGCGCAGCCCGGGAACCCACCAGTCGTCAGGAAGGCTGCCTTGCACCAGGAACCGGGAGGCCTCCGCACCGAGCGCCAGGCCCCCGAAGAGCTCGCGCGCCGCTTCGTTGAAGCACAGGACGCGCCCGTCGGGACCGATCACGAACGAAGCTTGTAGGAGAGAGTCGAGCGCTGCGCGCATATAGTACATGTCGCCGACGTCTTCGAGGCTGACATGGGCGTACCGCATACCATCGTGGACCAGGGGGTAGACGCGCACGCGCGAGATGCGCATCTCGTTGCCGACCCGGTAGACGCAGAACGGTGCCTCGCCGCCGCCTCCCGTTATGAGACCCTCAACGACATCCGGGTATGAGAACTCGACCAGCCCGAAGAGATTTTTTTCGAGCAGGGACTCCGGCGTAAGAAGCAGTTGCGACACGAAGCTCTTGCTTGCATGCACGACGTTAAAGGTGTCGGAATATATCAGTACCGTCGGGGCGGGGGCGGCCTGAAGGATCTCCGTCGCCAGGATCTGCGCCTTCGCAAGTGCGCCTGCCGAGAATCCCACGCGCGCATAGAGCTTGAGCAGGAATGATGTCATATATTCCGACATCAAAGCGATCCCGAACAAGAGGATGCCGAACAATTCGAGCAAGACGAAATAGTAGGGCGGCGGCGCATAGAAGCCCGGGAAAGGCCGTCCCGTTCCGAGCCATCGGTCGGACGCGAAATCCGTCAGCCACGAGACCGGCAAACCCATCTGCGCAACGTACCACCGGAGCTCCGGGGCTTCGACGAACGTGACGGCAGCGACCGCCGCAGTCGCGAGCAGCGCACTGGTGTAGGATTGCCACCGTGATATCAAGCTGCCTCCGACCACCGGCAACACGAACACCAGCAGGAACATCGGATTCCGCAGACCGCCGGCATAATGCCAAAGGAAACCCAGGAACAGCACCCCGGCCGCTTGCAGCGCCCCGAGGATGAGCAGCAGTGAACGGCGATCGTGTAGCCGGTCGGCTGTTAGTGCGGTCGCGAGGTAAATCACGCCAAAACCGAACAGGCTCCAGGCGACGGGGGCCAGATCCAGTTCCATGATGCGCAGGAACCACGGCACCGCGGTTGCGAGTAGGATAACGAACAGCGTGAGCAGCCAAGCATCGTCCAGCAACCGCTTGCGTTCCCGCAGTGCCGCGAGCTCGCCGGTAGCAACAGTGGTGTCAAGTCCGTTCATTGCGCTGTCTCCCGCTGCGTTTGCCGGTACTCGCCGCGGACCGGCTCATTCAGTGCGTTGCCCGCCAATACGTTACCTTCGAGGAAGGGTTGCGTCTCGACCTTGGCCCCCTTCAGAGGAAAAAAATCCAAGAGTCTGATACCTGCCAAGCGGCTGTTGCGGACCTGGTTGTGCCCGATGACCGGTGTATCGCCGATGACGATAATACCGTCGTAGCGCTGGCTGAGCAGCAGGTTCTCACGCGCTACCGTCGGGCTCGAGGCCTCGCCAAGAACCAAGGCAATGCCGTATCCGTTATTATGGATGCGGTTGCCCTGTACCAAAGTGTTACGGGAACTACGTACCAGGATCGCCAGTACGGCATTGCGGTCCAACTCGTTGCCTTCGATAACCGCCCCTTGCACCCCGTCGACAATGATGCCAGCAGCGGCGCCGTTGCGGATGCGATTCTCGCGCACCACCACCCCCTGGCCGACCAGGAAGAGTGCCGCCTCGTGTTGCCCTGAGAACTCGTTGTGCTCAACCACCACTGGGGCATTGCCCAGCACCAGGGAGATCCGATCGTCCTGAAAGCGATTGTCCCGTACCATCGCCTTGCGCGCTGACCGGCTGTCGAATTCGCGGCGCACCGTCCATACGGCGGCCTCCCGATGGCCGACAAACCGGTTTTCGCGCAGCACGATCCCGGGATCCGACGAGACCAGCCTGACGCCGATGCGGTTATTGGCGAAACGTGTCCCCTCGACCAGCACGTCTTTGATCCCGTCCGCCACGTACAGGCCCTCGTCGCTGCTTTCCACGATCGCCGATCGGAGCTGGAACCCATCGGCACGTACCAGAATGGCTTGTTGGGGCGCGTTGCGGATCGCGATGCCAACAATGGACGAGTTTCCGGCGTCGACGTCGAGCACCGGCCCGACGTCGAGACCGCGGGCATCGATCTCGACCCCTTCCGGCGGCGCCTCGATGGCTATCCCGCGCATATTCACCAAGGGCGGTAGCGGGGTTCTCAACACCACGCGCTTGATCAGGAACACGATGCGCGCCCGGCCTTCTACGGTGTCGGCGGCAAGAATGGCCTCGCGCAGACTTCCCGGACCCCGGTCCTCGGAGCTGGTGACGACGAATTCGTGGGCGGCCCGCGACTGCGCTGGCGCTGGACGGCGATCCGCGAGCCACTGCTGAAGCAGCGCCAGCGCACCCAAGAGCACCAGCGAACCGATGGCAAGCCGGTTACGGCGCTCTGGGAACATTGCCTTGCCCCGGGGCGTGCGACAACACGAAGACCTTGTGCCAGGAACGGCTCGTCCAGCGCCGGCCGAAGAGCGTGTCCAGCGGAAGGGAAAGGGCGGTAATGACGAACAGCATCAGCAGCGCCGGTACTCTCGGGATACCGGAGTAATGGGGAAGAAACATCGTCTTGAACGGGACCGGATCAACGCCCGTGACGGTTGTTGCCGACAGTCCGCAGTCGGCGAACAGCTTGAGATAAGTCCCGAGATCACGAGCCCTGAATACCCCACTGTCGCAGCGTCCCTGCTGGCGCGTCGGAGCGGCTTCAAGCAGGACGATGCGGCCCGCCGGTGCCAAGTGCGCCGACAGGCGCTTCACTGCAATACGTAGGCGGCCTTCGTCGAGAATGTGCTGCAGGACGGTGACGCCGACAATGAGCTCGTACTGGCCTCCGGCGTTCAGCTCAGCCAGGTCCTGAACCAGGAAGCGGCAGCGCTCCGACAAGCCCGCAGCCGCCGCCCTGCGCGTGGCCTCGGCCACCATGGTGGGACTCAAGTCAATCCCGGTCACCAAGGCGCCTTTCGCGGCCAGCATCCGACTCCATCGCCCCACGCCGCAACCCACGTCGAGTACGGCCGTGCCGGGCGAATTCTTAAGCCACGGCCTTAACGCCAGACGCTGACAAAGCTGGATCGCCCGATTGTAAAACCGCGGCATTCCATAGGAGCACATGGCCGCAAGGCCTTCACCATCCATGGCGTAACGACGGGCACGATCTTCCCAATAGGATATTGGCGGAGTTACGGGCGGCGCGTCCGATAACCGGCTGTGCATCAGGCCTCCATTGGCGAATTAGCCAAACGGCGTTTCTGGGGCAACCATGATGCCTCGTCCTCGTAGTGATCCCGGTATATACGCCGGCGCCACAGCTTTAACGTAAACCAGTTGACGTATCCCACGGCAATCGGCACCAGCTGTGCCAGCGCGTAGAAGACATAGAGCGGTACGGCCGGCAGAACGTACAAGCGCTCTCGGCGCGGGACGACCGTGTAGAAAGCGACCAGGCAAAACGCCAGGTATTTCGCGAAGACCGCAAAAAAATAGGCCGGGTGCGTAACGCTCGTGTCCGGGACGATGTTCAGCCCAAAAAGCCCATCCAATCCGTTGGCGAGGCTCAAAAACACCAGGGCGAGGCTCACCAGCTTCAGTGGGTGTAGCAGGAGGCAGAAAACGCCGGTATAGACCAGATAGTGGTAGGCCGCGATGAAGCGCCGGGCGCCTGCGCGTCTCACGTCGCCGAAGCGTGCAACGTAAACCCTGATGAGTCCATAGAACCACCCGACCCGCTGTGAAAACCATTCGCCCCAGTGGCGCTTTCCGGCCGTCTCCACAACCAGGCGACCGTCGTAATAGATGCGGTGCCCTCCCCCGAGAAGAATGAGAGTGTTCTCCAAGTCCTCGGCGTAAACCGAGAGCGAGTGTTGCCTCATGACGTCCTCGAGCGCCCGGCGTCGATACAGCGCCACCCCGGAGGTGATACTGCAATTGCCCAGGCTCCGGCGGCCGAGCGAAAAGCCGATACAGTATTCCAGACTTTGGAAGCGAGCCAGAAAGCCGTCTTCTTTGACGGCAACCCGTGGACACATCGCATCCATGCCGCTGCGTTGGAAGTCAAAAAGGATGTCGTCGAGGTAGGCCGACTCGCCGGAGCTGCGAATACTGATGTCCGGATCGGTCACCATCACGGTCTCGATTTCGGGCGGCAATTTGTCCAGGAGAACGCGAATGGCCCCCGGCTTCTTGCGATTCACCTCCCCTTCGATGCAACGCCAACCCGCCTGTCTTAATCTGACGATCGTGTTATCGGTGGAACCGTCATCGATTACCCACACACGATTGCGGTAGGGTCGCATCTCCTCAAGAAAGTCATCCAGATGATCCTCGGCGTTGTAAACCGAGACCACGATGGCGTAAGGCCGCACATGGATGCGCTTCTGTTGGGGGGTCAGAGCCTGAGTGTCGAGCGCAACGGAGGTCTCGCCACGTGCTTCGGATCCATGGGTCTCGATTCTGCCCAGATAGATGCGTACCGCAAAATCCAGGACATCCACCATCACCACCAGGTTGGCAAGCAGGTAGGCGAGCACATTGAAACTGGCGGCGCCGGTGGGTGATGCGGCGACGATCGCCCAGCCCGCCAGCACGATCGCGACGAGAACGGGCAAGGACAGCAACCACGAACCGGGGTTTCTCATGTGTTCAACGCCAACCTACCGTGCGATCTCGTGCCGAGCCAGGACCGGTCCCCGGGCGAAATGTTGTCGAGGCTCGGCAGGCGGATCAGCAGTTCCGTGTACACCCGATTCGGGTCCGGAACATCCTGGCCCAATCTCGCGAGCACCTGGCTTGAGCACAGGGTCCAGATGAGCGATCTCACCCGTGACGGCAGATGGGCCCCTCGGCCTTCCAGATCGGCCAGTAACGTCTCAAACGCTTGTTCGATTTCCAGGATCGCCTCGCGTACCACGGGGTCCATCGGGAGGATTTTTGCGGGCTGGTCCCATGCCACAGTCGTTCCGTCGACTTGCCGTCGTGCGAACACCGTGTAGGGCTGCAGCTCGGGGTCGTTGGCCATGGCCGCACCGGAAAACGGGATCACGTACGGATACATCCCCATCTCGCAGCCGGCCAACAGCCAGTGGTAGGCTTGGCGAATGGTCTCGGCGAGGTCGCCGAGGCTACAGCGCGGCGAGGTCAGGATCAGGTCCAGGAAGGGGGTGATCCCAAGGTCCAGCGCGGTTCGCAGCACCGGCTCGATGTGCTGGTAGACCTGTCCTTTGTTGAACTCCGTGAGAATTTTGCGGGAGAAGCTCTCGACCCCGAACCCCAGCACGCGGAAACCCGCGCGGCGCATTGCGGCCAGGCGCTCGACGGTCATGGCGTCGATGCGGTTGGTGCTGATGAACTGCAGCTCGCGCGGCAGCTCCCCTCGGGCCTTGGCGTCCACGATGGCCTGGCACAGGGGCAGGATGCGCCGGTCCTTGGTGAACACGAAGATGTCGTCCTGAAAGATGATCGTCCGGAGCTCGGGCAAGGCGTTGACGATGCGCCTCATGATCGCCAGGCACTCCTCCGGTTCCAACCGCCCGATGGCGGCCACGCTGCCCTGGGCGGCGTGGAGGAAATTGGTGGACGAACAAAAAGAGCAGGCCATCGGGCAGTAGTTGAGCGTGATGAGGCGCACCGAGCGGATCTCGGCGAGCCGCGCCTCGCGGTCGGCCTTGACCGGGAGTGCGCCCACCCGATAAGCCTGTTCCAGCTTGTCCCAGTAGGCGCGGTAGGGCATCTTTTCGTAAGGCGTGCACAGGATGGCGTCGCGCAACTGTGGCTGGTTCATGGCCAGACGGTGATGTTGCCTGAGCCGGCCCTCGACCCAGACCGCCGTGCCGGGCACATTGCGTAGATCGCCTTGCTGCGCGAGGCAGGCCGCAAGTTCCAGGAGCGGTAGCTCCCCCTCGCCCAGCATCACGAGGTCGAAGGGGCCGAGCCGAAACATGAGCTCGGGCTTGAACGTGGCCTCCATCCCGCCGGCGCAGATGAGCGCCTGCGGCACCACGCGCCGCGCCAGATGGGCCAGCGCCAAGTCGTAGCGCAGGGTCATGCCGGTAGTGGAAACACCGATAACATCCCAGGGCCGCTGCCGCAGAACCTTTTCGAAGGCCGCCTCGGGGGTCCCCTCGCAACAGTTGGGGTCGAAGACTTGGGCGCGCAGCCCGGCAGTCTCCAGTACCCCGGCCAACCGCCAGACGCCTAGCGGGGGCGCGAGAAAAGTATATTCGCCACAGTGCGGGTCATAGGGCCCCACCAGCAGGAAGCTGAGCTTTCCGTCGCTGGTGTCGCGAGCGACCCCTGCGCATCCAGCAAACGGGCCGGGGCCGATAGGATGAATGTTGGTCTTGGCGATGCGCGTTATCGTGCCCTCCTTCTAAAGCGCAACCAAGGCCTGCGCCTGTAAAGTGATGCTCGCGACCTCCATGATATTGAGGCCCCGCACCGTGCGCAAGGCGATCCGCGTTGCCGTCCTCAGGAGCTATACCGCCGAGATGCTGGAGTCAACATAGCGCGCTCGCCTGCAAAGCGGCTGGGATTGAATCGCTCGGGCTACGCGCTCGATACCAGCCGCTTTTCACCGCCGATCACCCGGCCGCAACAACTCACGCTGTGGTGTTTGCGCTAGGGTTCGTAGCGTCCCGCGCGCCTCGGGTCCGGTTTACGGCGGCCGAATCTCGGTGTGACCGGAAGTCCCGTATGCTGGGTTCGGAACGGCCTTCCCGCCGCGGACTGCCCCGGACCTGCGCCACCGGCCGGTTGATCACGCGGCACCAGGTGCTGCTTGCCGTTACCGATGAGATCGGCGCGGCCCATCTTGCGCAGCGCCTGGCGTAGCAACGGCCAATTGTTGGGGTCGTGATAGCGCAAGAAGGCCTTGTGCAGCCGCCGCACCTTGAGGCCTCTGGGGATCGGTACATCCTCGCTGTCGTGGGCGACGCGACGCAGCGGGTTCTTGCCGCTATGGTACATGGCGGTTGCCAGGGCCATCGGGGACGGTAGAAAGGCCTGCACCTGATCGGCACGGAAGCCATTGCGTTTCAGCCACACGGCGAGGGCCAGCATGTCCGCATCGGTGGTACCCGGATGGGCGGCGATGAAATAGGGGATGAGGTACTGCTCCTTGCCGGCCTCGCGCGAGTAGCGGTCGAAGAGCGTCTTGAAGCGCTCATAGCTGCCCAGGCCCGGCTTCATCATCTTCGACAGCGGGCCGGGCTCGGTGTTCTCGGGGGCGATCTTCAGATACCCGCCCACGTGGTGCGTGACCAGCTCGCGCACGTATTCGGGCGATTGCACGGCAAGGTCGTAGCGCACTCCCGATCCGATCAGGACCTTTTTGATGCCCGTGAGCCCGCGCGCCCGGCGGTAGAGGCGGATGAGCGGCGCGTGATCGGTCTCGAGGTTCTTGCAGATGCTCGGAAACACGCAGGACAGGCGCCGGCAGCTCGCCTCGATCGCCCTGCTCTTGCAGTGCAGGCGGTACATGTTGGCGGTCGGTCCGCCGAGATCGGAGATGACGCCGGTGAAGCCCGGCACCGTATCGCGTACCGTCTCGATCTCGCGGATCACCGAGTCCTCGGAGCGGTTCTGGATGATGCGGCCCTCGTGCTCGGTGATCGAGCAAAAGCTGCATCCACCGAAGCAGCCGCGTTGGATGGTGATCGAAAAACGGATCATCTCGTAGGCCGGAATGCGCGCGTTGCCATAGGCCGGATGCGGCCGGCGCCGATAGGGGAGCTCGTAGATGCCGTCCATCTCTTGGGTGGACAGGGGCACCGGCGGTGGATTGACCCACAAATCCCGGTCCCCATGGCGCTGCACCAGGGCGCGGGCGTTACCCGGATTGGATTCGAGGTGCAACACGCGCGAGGCATGCGCATAGAGGACGGGGTCCTCCGTGAGCGTCTCATAGGCCGGCAGCCGCACGACGCAATGCGCGTGATCGGCGAGCCTCTCCCGCGACAAGAAACGCACAACCTGCTCGCCTTTGCCCTGCGGCACGAGCGCCTGTGGTTTATCGGCGTAAGGGTCCAGGGGGGGATTGAGCACGCCGGGCCGATCCACGCTCGTCGAATCGATCTCCATCCAGTGCTCGGGAGTCTCGCTGCGTACACAGGCGGTGCCGCGGATATCCGTGAGCCCCGTCACGGATACACCGGCCGCCAGTCGATGGGCGATCTCCACCGTCTGGCGCTCGGCATTCCCGTAGACCAGAAGGTCGGCCTTGGAATCGAACAGGATCGAGCGCCTCACCTGTTCCGACCAGTAGTCGTAATGGGCA
>JBOIDW010000399.1:0-3554 GCA_050740655.1 Gammaproteobacteria bacterium
CTGATAGGCCATCACCTCGGTCTCGACGGCGCGATTGGCGCGGATCTCATCGTTGACCATGGTCTCGACCTCCAGCAGCTCACTGCGACCCAGGGCGCCGGGGTGCGAGAAATCGAAGCGCAGCCGATCATGGGCGACCAGCGAGCCCTTTTGCACGACGTGCTCGCCCAGGCTGCGCCGCAGCGCAGCGTGCAGGAGATGGGTCGCCGAATGATTGAGCGCGGTGGATTGGCGGCGCACGCCGTCCACTACGGTGTCGACCCGATCACCCAAGTGCAGGCTGCCGCTCTGCACCGGACCGAGGTGCATGTGCACGCCCGCCTGCCTTTGGGTGTCATGGACCTCGAACACCCCGGCCGGCCCGCGCAGCTCGCCGGCATCGCCGATCTGGCCGCCGGATTCGGCGTAGAACGGAGTGCGATCCAGGACCGCCACGCCCGGCACACCGCCTTCCAGCAACTCCACCGCCTCGCCCTCTCGGTACAGGGCCAGCACCCGCGCCTTGCCGCGCAAGCCGGTATAACCCGTGAACTCGCTGGGACCGATGCGGTTTACGGCGTCCCGGTCCAGCTTGGGGAGCAGTCCCTGGGGGGATCCCCCCGTGCTATAGAATTGGCTCGCGGCGCGGCCGCGCGCGCGCTGCCGCTCCATCTCGCGCTCGAAGCCCTCGAGATCCAGCGTGAGTCCGCGCTCGCGGGCGATGTCGGCGGTGAGATCGAGCGGGAATCCGTAGGTGTCGTAGAGTTGAAACACGTCGCGACCGGGAATGACCCGCCCCGACAGGGTGGCGATGGAACGCTCCAACAGCTTCAAGCCCTGATCCAAGGTCTCGAAGAAGCGCTCCTCCTCCTGTTTCAAGACCTTCTCCACGCGCGCCTTGGCCTGCTGCAGATGCGGATAGGCCTCGCCCATCTGTTGCGTCAGCACCGCGACCAGGCGGTGGAAAAACGACCCCTCGATGCCGAGCTTGTGGCCGTGGCGCAGGGCGCGGCGGATGATGCGCCGTAGCACGTAGCCGCGCCCCTCGTTGGAGGGCAGCACGCCCTCGGCGGCGATGAAGGCAGAGGCGCGGATATGGTCGGCGATGGCCTGCAGCGAGGCGCGCGGCAACCCTTTGCGCTGGACCAGTTGCACGAGGATGGCATCGATGAGGGCGCGAAAGACATCGATCTCGTAGTTGCTGTGCACGCCCTGCATGACCGCGGCGATGCGCTCCAGTCCCATGCCGGTATCGACCGAGGGCCGCGGGATGCTGTGCAGGGCGCCGCCCTCATCGCGGTCATACTGGGTAAACACCAGGTTCCAGATCTCGATGTAGCGATCGCCCTGCTCGTCGCGCGAGCCGGGCGGTCCGCCGGCGATCCCCGGGCCGTGGTCATAGAAGATCTCCGAGCAGGGCCCGCAGGGCCCGGTCGGTCCCATGGTCCAGAAGTTGTCCTTCTCGGTACAGCGTGAGAAGCGATTGCGATCTACCTTGATCTCATCGAGCCAGATCGAGGCCGCCTCGTCGTCCTCGCGGAACACCGTGATCCAGAGCCGGCCGGGATCGAGGACTAGGACCTCCGTGAGGAAGTCCCAGGCATAGCGGATCGCCTCGCGCTTGAAGTAGTCGCCGAAGCTGAAGTTCCCCAGCATCTCGAAGAAGGTGTGATGGCGCGCGGTATAGCCGACGTTCTCCAGGTCGTTGTGTTTGCCGCCGGCGCGCACGCAACACTGGCACGAGGCGGCGCGCGTGTAAGGACGCTGATCGCGGCCCAGGAACAGGTCCTTGAACTGCACCATACCGGCATTGGTGAAGAGCAGCGTGGAGTCGCCGACCGGCACCAGGGGACCGCTAGGGACGATGGCGTGGTCGCAGCCGCCGAAGAACTCCAGAAAGGCCTGGCGGACCTCGGCGCTGGACCTAGGGGTCATGGTCACGCGTCGCCACCGATGAGCGCGCGGATCTGTACCGGCGTAAAGCCGCGATACTCGAGAAACCGGCACTGCCGGAGCCGCTCGCGCGCATCGCCCGGCAGCGCGCCGCCAAAGCGTTTCCGGCGTGCCTCCGCGAGCCGCGCAGGCCAGTCCTGGGCCACCGCAGCCAGCGCGTCGGCGATAGTCGCGTCATCGATGCCGCGCTGGCGCAGCTCCGCGCCGATACGCACGGGACCATAGCCGCGCGCGGCACGGACCCGCAGGTACTCCTCGGCAAAGCGCCGCTCGCTTTGCAGATGGTCATTGGCAAGTTGCGATAGGACTTCATCGACCACCGTATCGGCGTGACCGCCGTGGGTCAGCTTACGCCGTAACTCTTCGCGGCTATGCTCGCGGCGGGCCAGTAGTGCGAGCGCCTGCGCACGCGCGTCCGGGATCCCACTCAGTCCTTGGCCTCCGCGACCGCCGGGCGCCCGGCGCCCAGATGCGGTAGGACCTTGGTGCGGATGGCCTGCTCGATGGCCTCGGCCTTGTCGCGGTGCTCCTTGATAAAGGTCCGCGCATTGTCCTTGCCCTGGCCGATCCGATCGCCTTGATAACTGTACCACGCGCCGGTCTTCTCGATGATGCCGTGCTGGACGCCGAGGTCCACGATCTCGCCGGCGCGCGACACCCCCTCGCCATAGAGGATGTCGAATAGCGCCTCTCGGAAGGGCGGCGCCAGCTTGTTCTTCACGACCTTGACGCGCGTCTCGTTGCCGACGACCTCCTCGTCTCGCTTGATCGCGCCGATGCGGCGAATATCCAGCCGTACCGAGGCATAGAACTTCAAGGCATTGCCGCCGGTCGTGGTCTCCGGGTTGCCGAACATCACGCCGATCCTCATGCGGATCTGGTTGATGAAGATGACCAGGGTGTTAGACCGCTTGATGTTGGCCGTCAGCTTGCGCAGCGCCTGGGACATGAGGCGCGCTTGCAGCCCCACGTGGGAATCCCCCATCTCGCCCTCGATCTCGGCCTTGGGCGTCAAGGCCGCGACCGAGTCGATGACGATGACGTCCACCGCCCCGGAGCGCACCAGCATATCGGTGATCTCGAGTGCCTGCTCCCCGGTGTCCGGCTGCGATACCAGGAGGTCCTCGACCTTGACGCCAAGCTTGGCCGTATAGCCCGGGTCCAAGGCATGCTCGGCATCCACGAAGGCCGCCGTACCGCCGGCCCTCTGCACCTCAGCCACCGCGTGCAGGGCCAGCGTGGTCTTGCCCGAGGACTCGGGACCGTAGATCTCCACGACCCGCCCGCGCGGCAGCCCGCCGATCCCCAGGGCGAGGTCGAGGCTCAAAGACCCCGACGAGACGGTCTCGACGTCGCGCACCGCCTGTCCGTCGCCCATGCGCATGACCGAGCCCTTGCCGAATTGCTTTTCGATCTGGCTGAGGGCGACGCCCAGGGCCTTCTTTCTGTGTTCGTCCATTCGTTCCATTCGTGCTTGACCGGTGCATCCCTCGGAAAATGCGCAGACTAGCACAGAGGCGCGCGTCGCGCGTAGCCTCGCGCAGCGGGGCTGTCGGTTGCCGCCCTCATGACCGAATCGAACCAGGCTCCTCCGAGGGCGCACGACTCCGAAGGGCGGCGCA
>JBOIDW010000400.1:0-2701 GCA_050740655.1 Gammaproteobacteria bacterium
ATCCCGCGCTCGGTGGCCGCGCCGACATCGATATTGTCTACCCCGATCCCCGCGCGGCCGATGACCATGAGCCGCGGTGCTCCGGCTAAGAGCGCCGAGGTCACGCGCGTCGCGCTACGCACGATCAAGGCATGGCAACTTTGGAGCCGTGCGGAGAGATCAGCATAATCCGATCCGCTGGGAGCATCGACTTCGATCCCGGGACGCGACCTAAGGTAAGCGATGCCGTCCGGCGCGATCGCTTCGGCGATGAGCACCCGCGTCATTTCTTGATCTCCATTGCGGTCGTCTGCAGCACTCGGTACCCCCATTCCAACCACGGGAGCATCGCCACGAGGTCCGTGCGTTCCACTGTGGCCCCACACCAGATACGAAGGCCCGGAGGCGCGTCCCGGTAGGCGGCGATGTCGAAGGCGACACCCTCGGCCTCCAGCAAGCCGCAAAGATTGTATACAAGCTCCCAGCGCTTCGGCGTCGGCTGCTCGGTGAACCACGGGGCCGTGATCTTCAGGCATACGGAAGTCGTCGAGCGCGTGGCGGGTAGCTTGGCCAGAAAGTCGATCCACGGGGTCCGTTCCACCCACGCAGCGAGCGCGGCGAAGTTTTGGGTGCAACGTTGCATCAACGCAGGCTGGCCCCCGGCCATTTCAGCCCAGCGCAACGCGTCGAGATAGTCTTCCACGCAGAGCAGCGAGGGCGTGTTGGTCGCGCCGCCGCTAAAAATATCCTCATTGACCCGCCCTTTGGTCTTGAGGCTCAACACCTTCGGGATGGGCCACGGGGGTGTGTATTCCTCCAGCCTGCGGACCGCCCGCGGGCCGAGCACGATCATGCCGTGCTGAGCCTCGCCGCCGAGCACCTTCTGCCACGAGAACGTGGTCACGTCGAGCTTGGGCCAGGGAAGATCGACCGAGAATACGGCCGAGGTAGCGTCGCAGACGGTGAGCCCAGTGCGCGCATCGGCGATCCAATCGCCATCGGGCACTTTGACTCCCGAGGTCGTGCCGTTCCAGACAAACACAACGTCGCGGTCGAAATCGACCTCGGTGAGATCGGGCAGCGCGCCGTAATCGGCGCTCAGGCAGCGAACGTCCGGGATCCGCAACTCATCCACTATGTCCCGCTGCCAGCTCCGTCCGAAGCCATCCCAGGCGAGACAATCCACGCCCCGCGCCCCGAGCAGCGACCACAACGCCGCTTCCACGGCCCCCGTATCCGAGGCCGGGACGAGGCCGATGCGGTAACCGCCCGGCAATCGCAAGAGCGAACGTGTGCGCTCCAAGAGTTCCGTAAGCTTAGCCTTGCCCGCGCGGGATCGGTGTGAGCGGCCGACAGCGGCGCCCGCCAACGCCTCCGGGCTCCAACCGGGCCGTTTGGCGCAAGGCCCCGAAGAGAAAAATGGCCGCGTCGGACGTATGGCGGGTCGCATTCGGGTCAACAATTGCCGCAGTGCACAATAAAAAGCGCTATTCTAGCGACTAAACTCGCCGCGTCAACAAGACCGACGATCAGGCGGCTTCTATCATTTCAAAGTCCGATTTGGCGGCGCCGCAATCCGGGCAAACCCAGGTATCGGGTATGTCCTTCCAGCGCGTGCCAGGCGCGATACCGCCCTCGGGTAAACCTTCCGCCTCATCGTAGATAAAGCCACAGACAATGCATTGCCATTTTTTCATTGACGGTCTCGGTGTTCGATGATTGTTCGGAAGCAGGTTTCGCCATGTCGAACTAAATTCTACCAAGCCAGTCGAAAAATCGGTTAGGCTCCACATCTTACTAGGTGTATTAGGTGCTGCCCATGCGAATGCTACCTCTGTATGCCCTGCTTACGCCGCTGCTGAGCGCGTGTGAGAGCGGTGTTCCGCTCGAGATCCGCGAGCCCGCGTTCCCGCCCTTGACCGCCGTCGAGGTGCAGGCTAATCCCAAGCCCTACGCGGGCAAGCCTATTCGATGGGGCGGAACGATTGTCGCCGTCGAAAATAAATCCAATGATACCTGGATCGAGATCCTGAATCAGGAATTGGATGACGAGGGCCGTCCGCAGCGGACAGACCTATCCTATGGGCGATTCCTGGCGCGCGCGGGTAGTTTCCTCGATCCGGCGGTCTACCGCGAAGGACGCCAAGTTACGGCCTACGGCGTGTTGGAGCCCCCCGTGAACCGCGCTATCGGTGAACGTCCGTACACCTACCCGATGGTCCGCGCACAAAAGCTGTATCTGTGGCCGGACTATAGGGAGCAATTGCGTAATCGGCCGTATTATTACGATCCGTTCTATTACCCTTACTATCCCTATTATCCTTACTGGGATCGCTTTCACTTCGGGGTCCATCACGGATGGTGACCCGCGGCGGCGGGCTCGGGTGCGCCGCCGCACCTAGCTCGCCGAGCGATGAACGTTTCGGGGACCGCGCCGCTATGTAGTGCCATGCCCAGCAGGTCCCATCCACCCCAGCCCGCCGTGGATTTATCGGTCGAAGGGCGCTTCCTTGCGATTAACCGCGCCCGCTTACTGCGTATTCGAGAGCTGTTGTCGCCAGAGCAGAGCCGCTTCGTCGACACCCTCCCGGTGTTGTTCCACCTCAATGATCCGGCATTGCCCGGGTTTGTGAGCAAGCAGACGCCCGCGGGTATCCGCGAGTACACTCCCACCTGGATCGAGCTCGACATCGCGGAGCAAATGACCGGCGCGGATCACATC
>JBOIDW010000401.1:0-2597 GCA_050740655.1 Gammaproteobacteria bacterium
CAAGTGCAGGTGTGGGTCATCGAGCGCTATAAACGCGAAGTCCGGCACATTTACCTGAATGGAATCGCGCAGGTGGCCTTTGTCGAAGGCCGGCTAGAGCAAGGCCACCCCGGCTTCCGGGCTCTGGCCAACGAGCTCAAGCTCGTCATTGATAGCAAGGTTTTTAGCGCGGGCGAGATCTGTGCCCGCGAATCGCTCTTAGCCGGTGAGAAAAAACGCTTGATCGAACGCGGGCTGGCGCCGGCCGCCGGCTCAACTACCGCGTAGAAAAAGCATGCCGAACCCAGGCGTTTTCTATTGGCAATACGCTGTGCCTGGCGCTATGCTTGCATCATGATTACCGCTGTCCAATCCGTTTATTAACGTCATCATCTCACGTTAGCTTCGTAATAGATTCGCTAGCGCGGGGAGGGAACGCGATGCGATTAAACACCGTGGCTTTCAGCTTGGTCGCGCTGCTAGCGGCCAGTCCCGCGTTTGCGCGGGGGTTTTCGGGGACCGAGGTGGCGTGGGCTACGAGCTTACGAGAGCGCGAGCCGATGCCTGCGGGAGGTGTTCTGACGGCGAGCCGAAGTGAGCCGCTTTATTTCTGGATCCGCATTCAAGGGGACGCGGAGGCGTTAGGCGAGCTGGAGTCAAGAGGCATGCTGCCCATTCGCCACCGCTGGGTTCGCTACGGCGGGCTCAGCTCTTCGGTGGAGCTCGATGCCACGCCGACCGATGAGATTGCCTTAGGAATCGGCAAACAAGCACTGCTGCCGCGGCTGCGCCAAGAGCTTGATGCCCGGCGGCATTTCGACTGGCGGACCTGGAGCGTGAAGAACAATCTCCGCGCCGGGCGCTGGGCGGTCGATGTGCTCTACGGCGACGTACGCCGATCTCCGGTGAAATGCCGCATCCCCGGGGAAACGGGCGCGAAGCCATGTCATTTCGAGATCGACGTCCGATGAGCCCGCACCCCCATTCGGCCGAACCCGAGCGTGTCGATTTGCTCTCAGCCACGCCGTCGGGAGAGCTTGCGGCGGGATCCGTGGTGACCATCCAGCCCGGCCAAGGTGTGGAAGAACCCCCACCAGCGCCGCCGGATACCGTGCAACAGCACCGCATCTCCGAAGTGCAGGCAGCCGTCTACAGGTTTCTGCGCTACGCCGCCTCGCGCCCGGACATCGAGCTTGGCAAGGCGCTCATCGACGGCGTGATACCGGTCCTGCGCCGGAAGCCGGATACGCTCACGCCCGAGGATGAGGCGGTGCTCTGGGACGGCTACAATCGCTTGAGCAAGTTGGTGGCGCCGGCAACCGACGAGAGCCTGGACATCACCGACCAGATCCGGCAAGCGCGGGCGTCGCCCAGGAGCGAGGCCGTGAAAACCTGGCCGGTCGTGACCTGCATCCGCTCGGAGCTGCGCAAGACCGTATATCTCTTGATCACCATGGTGGCGATCTTTGTGGTCACACAGGCCTACGTCATCCTGCTTACCGACGCGCTCCAGGACCACACGGAGTTGCGCAAAGAATACGAGTCCGTCAACGCGCAGGTCGGGGACCTGCGGGCCGCCAACCCTGACATCAGGGAGGATGTTGCGCCCTTGAAGCCGCTTATGGACCGCGAGGCGGACCTGGATCGGAAATTGGAGGTTACACACCGCGCCGAGGCAAGATTGATGGAGATCTGGTGGTGGCTATACCCCGAGCCTGCTGCCTCCAAGGACCCTGAAGTGAAGGACTCCGAAGAGAAGATAAAGTACGTGCACGCGATCGAGAGTTACTCGCGATCCCTGCTCAGCATTCTATCCCAGTATATTCTGCCTTTGATACTGGGCCTGCTCGGCGCCATCGCCTATTTGGTGCGCCGCTCGCTCTTTAACCTGTCGTATAACAGTTATGCGCCGAGCTTCGGAGGACAGTTCAGCATGCGCCTATGCCTGGGCGGGCTCCTTGGGGTCATCGGCGGCATCATGTTCTCCCTCGACCAGGCGGAGATCAAAACCTACAGTCTCTCGACCGTGATCGTCGCCTTCCTCATGGGGTACAGCGTGGAATTCGCCTTCACGCTGTTCGACCGCTTGATCGAGCGGGGACGATCCCTATTCACACCCCAGGTGCGCTCATCCGACGCGCCGACGGCGCTACCGCCGGCAACCAAGCCTTAGCTTAGCCGCCGGCGCGCCTAGCCGTACGAATCCCCGGAAACGCACGGTTCCCCTACCAGTCGGATTGCCGCCCGTCGGTCCGTCTTGAGATTAGAGTCACTCGGGGTCGAGTAGACGTCTTGGCGAGGCATACGTGGTGCCGGCATTCCGGACAGCAATACTCCTGAGTATCCTTATGCGACCTCGGCCTCTCGATCTCGACGCGGAACACGCAACCGCAAGCGCCGCAGGTCTGGTGGATCTCGCTATTGGGGGAGAACGTGGGGCCGGTTTCAGCGCTCATCATGGGCGTTTCCCATCGCTATGCGGCGACGGCACAGGGGGCACTTCACAATGCAGCGACGGGACACGGAGACCGGCGGCCGTGTAGGAGTGCGGCCACCTAATAGTTACCGCGCCCCCCGCCTCCTTTACCGCCACCGCCGCGTTGCCGATACCCGCCCCC
>JBOIDW010000402.1:0-22833 GCA_050740655.1 Gammaproteobacteria bacterium
CGTCAGCGAGGTGCGGGCGGCACGCCGCGAGTCGTGCAAGAGCATGAGCGCGAGGAGGCCCATCGCCTCAGGCTCCGGCAGTAACTCGATGAGCAACCTGCCTAAGCGGATCGCCTCGCCCGAGAGATCGTGGCGCGTCAGCGACCCGCCCGACGATGCGGAGTAACCTTCGTTGAATACCAGATAGACCACCCGTAGCACGCTGTCCAAGCGATCCGGCAGGTCGGCCAACGATGGCACCTGATAGGGAATGCGCGCGTCGCGGATCTTCGCCTTGGCGCGCACGATCCGCTGGGCCAGCGTGGGCGCAGCGATCAGAAAGGCGCGCGCGATCTCCTCGGTCGTCAGGCCGCACACCTCGCGTAAGGTGAGCGCCACCTGGGCGTCCGGCGGCAAGGCCGGATGGCAGCAGGTGAAGATCAGCCGCAGCCGGTCGTCCTCGACGCCCTCGTCGTCCAGTCCTTCACCGATATCGGCCGCGAGCCGCTCTTCGATCTCGTCCGGCAACGGTTCGAATCGGGCGCGTCGACGCAGGCTGTCGATGGCCTTGAAGCGAGCGGTCGAAACAAGCCACGCCCGCGGATTGGCGGGCACCCCCTCCTGCGGCCATTGCTCCAATGCGGCCCTGAAGGCATCGTGCAATGCCTCCTCGGCGAGGTCGAAGTCGCCGAGTAAGCGCACCAGCGTTGCAAAGACGCGGCGCGAGTCGGAGCGGTAGACAGCGCCCACGGTCTCGCGCGCACGTTCGGCCGTGTTGTCACTCATCGGCGGGCGAACGCGCGGCCCCTGCGGGTCGGAATCCACGACGCTAGACTAGGCCCGAACCGGCGCCTCGATCCTCGTAGCGGTCGTGGTGTCCGACCCAGGCCATGGCGCTGAGCAGCGCGCGCCGACGGCCCTGGCAGCACCGCTGCTGAATGCGTGTCCGTATTTATGAATCGAAGTACCTAGGTGAGCAGGAATGGGGGAGGCGGCGCCGGGAGTTTGAAGTTGATTAAGCCACTGTGCCTATGGCCGGGCGATAGCGGCCGGATTCACAGGACCAGTCGAGGTTGCCGCGCATCCAGGCGTGCAGAACACCGACGAAGCGCCGTACCGCAGCGTCGAATGGAGTGCCGAACCTCGGTAGCCGCGCTTCCAGTTCGATAAAGCGCCGGACCTGCGCGTCGGTCAGCTCAATCACGCGATCCACCGCCTCTTGCAGGCTCAGCCCCTCGTGTTGCTGGAGGATCAACACCAAGTTGTGAAGGTCATGATGCGCGCGTTCTTTCTCCAGGGAGAAGACATCGTTGGACCAGCAGACGACATTACTGGTGATCCCTATGAGGTCCTGTAACAGAGGGTGTTTGCGCACACTAAGCGGGAGAACGGTGCCCTCCGTCATCTCGATGAGGTCGAGCAAGGGATACAAGGCGCCGGTATAGGGACGCATCTGCATATACACCGCCGGGTCTGGCCAGATGCCTTGGGCGCGGTTGCGGGCCTCCCACTCGCAGGCCTCGAAATAGTCGGCGACACCGAGGGCAAAGCGCATCATCCAGTCGTGGGGCATGAAGGCCCGCAGGCGCTCACAGATATCGCGTAACGCCCTCAACAGCGCCAGGTCCGGGCGGTCTTTGCGGGCCCTCCTCTGTTCAGATACCGGACAGCTCAATCCCCGCGGGTCCGGCTCCTTGAGCCGGTAGCCGGCCAGCACCTTGAGGCAGCCGCCGTGGAGGGTCGCGAGCCGCTCGGGCCGCTTGCCGATCCCGTGCTCGTCGCACTCGTCATCGAGGATGAATAGCCAGGTAATCCAGTCTGATACGAGCCGGAGCCTATCCAGCGGGGCGTTCGGATAGGCGCGTGCGACCAGCCCGATGAATTGCGCCGCGCGCAGGCGTTCGAAGGCCTGCGCGTCGGTCACGAGCCGGTGTTGACCTGACCACTCGAGGGTGTGGTTATGCACCGCCTCGGCATAGGGGCTCACGGCCGGGGGGAACGGACAGAAAAAGTCGGGAAGTGTATTTGTTTCGATGCTCATAGGGACTCGGTGTCCGGCAGAGGTACGGCAATCTCGTCAGCGCCGCTGCGGGTCAGTACCGCCCGTGTCCAGGCGGGCGTTGGACTCGACGCGGGTCCTGCCGAGCAGCGCGCCGCCCGCCGTCGGGCCGCCGCTGTCGTGGACCCGATCGCAGGGCTAGAACCCGAACAGCGGACCCGGGAACCGCGGCTAGCGATCGGTGCCGTGCGCATCGCCATGGAATGGTTAGAAACGATAGGAGAGCATCAGCGTGAACAGGTCCCAATGACCATCGCTCACAGCGCGCGCGAGCAGGGGGTTATTGATACCGGGATTGTCCACCGGCGAGAGCCAGCCGATGCCGTGGATATTGTGGTAATCCGCGGCGATGAGCCAGTTCTGTACGAACTCCCAGCGCAGGCCGAAGGTCAGGTCCTTGGCGAAGAAGCGGTACCGCGGCAACCCGGTACCGCGCGCCATCGCGCTGCCGTCATGGTCGTCGGCATTCAGGAAGAATGCGTCGTAGCGCGCCAATGCCGTCCATTCCGGCGCGAACCGGTACTGGGCCTGGAGGTAGTAGCTCTCGGAGGTGTTGTCGATCAAAAAGTCGCGGGCCACGGGGTCGGGGGGGAGCGCCAGGAAGATCCCCGTCCGGTCAAAGCTGATCCGAAGATACTCGGCGGTAAAGCTCCATTCCTCCAGGTTGACCTGCGCGGACACCCAGGGCGCAAACAGCTTGATGTTCCCCGGCGCCACACCGCGCGAGGTGGTGACGAAGTCCTTGTCCAGGTCCACGGCCGAGAACAGCAACCGGAAGCGCCCTTCGCGCCACTCGTAGCCGGCGCGACCGATAAGGACTGGCCGCCCGTCGAAATGCCCTTGCTGGTCCGGGACCAGGGAGCCCGTGATGAAGTCCCTGGCCGACTCGAGTCTCGGCTCGCCCACCAGGAATTCGGCGGTAAAACCGTGGTCGCCGAATTGTTGACGGCCATATAGGATCCCGCCATCGGAAGAGAGCTCGGGACTCCGTAACCCGAGCCCATCAAAATAGATGGACTGGGGCAGGAGTACACTCGGCCGGGTCCAGATCGCATCGCGGGCCTCGCTATAGAGGCCAAAGGGGTTCTTCACGCGCCCGGCACGGACGCCGAACGTCAGGCTCTCCCCGATCGGCAGGCTATAGTCGAGGATCGCGTAATCGAGTCGGAAGTCGTCCTTGTCCGAGCCCGCGGTGTCGCGGTAGACGCCCTGGACCGCCATCAGTAGGTCCGGTAACGGGCGCCCGAGGACATTCAAGCCCAGCTCGGTGAATTCCAGGCTGCCGTTGCCCTGACTATTGCCGAAGAAGTCGTTGCCTGAGGTGTAGGTGTAGCCTTGGCTCAAGAAACCGTGCGCCTGCCAGTCGCCGAATCCGAGGTCGATGGCCCGCGCGTCCGGCGCAAGCCCCAAGGCCACGGCGGTAAGCGTAATGGCGCTGGTGTGACGAACCAGACGCTTGGTGTGTATATTCACCGATCTCCTCCCCTCCTACTGCTCAAGATATCCGATGGCCCCGGACGTCCCGTCGACGCTCCGGCGCATTTCATCGATGGTGTTCACGACGGTTGGCGGTACCCCGGTGCCCGAGTAAAGCATGCGGTCCCAGGCGGCGCGCAATTGGTAGGGGTAGACCCCCAAGACCTCTTTCACAAAGCGAATATGCAGCGGGTGCCGATCCGGCAGGACGAAGACCCGGATCTTATCGCCATTCGCCCATTTGCTCTTGCGCAAGAAGAAGATTTCCAGCAGTTGTTCGCGGCTGGCGAGTACAGCGAGGTCCGGCTTGTTCGCGTAGGCACTGGTCTGGGGCTCGGCAACGTAGGCCGGCCACAGGACCAATAGGAGCACGGTCCCGGCCAGCCAGCGGGTCCAGCCGGCCTGGTCGAAATGCCGCAGTCGGGAGCCGGCCCCGCCCATGAAGAGTAGACACGTCGACATTCTCCCCCCCGTTTTCTCGTGCCGGAGCACTATTAACCCTCTCCCAGGGGCGAGGGGATACTCCGCGGTGCCCATTAAGGTTATGGCACTTTGCTGGCTGCGTTGTCGTCCTATCGAACTGCGCATTCCACCAGCCCGATGGTGATCTCTTCGGGTCGCTCACCGATGCGGTTAAGCCCACCCAAGTGGCAGCATTGCCCCGGGGCGCTGTCCTTGCGCTCGTAACGCTGATCCCGACCGACCCCGATCGGCTTGGGCAAGCCGCAGGCAGATTTTGGATCTACCCGCACAGCGCGGAGTTTTTGAATAAACGCCCGTCCCGCCGCTCAGCTTCTCGCGCTCATGCCCCCAGTAGCACGCCCCCCGATTGTAGTATTGCCCCGATCGACCCCACCGCAATAATCGACGCACCGAAGTACCCCGATCTCTCCGCGAAATGCCACGCGGATTCTAATAGTTTCCAGCGAGTTATACTAGTTATTTTACTCGGGATATTCAATCCTTGGTCTGCCAACGCCGCGAGGGTTGAGATGAATCCGGTAACCCGAGCCTATACGACATTGGGCCGCGCCTAGACCGGACTCGGTAACCGTCGGGCCTCGGCGCTGTCATTGCCCCCGCTGCCAGGGGAACGGAGGGCTCTCGCTCGATCGCCACCAACGGCACACGCCGCTTCCTCGACGTCCGCCGAGCCGCACTAGCGCCGCAACTCCGCCAGCAGCCCGGTCAGCGCGGCGGCCAGGCGGTGGACGGTTTCCGGTTTGGGTACCGGTAGCTTGAGGTACGATTGACCCGTCGCTGCGTCGGTCTCTATCCATGGTGCCGTCGCTGCGGCACGTTCTCCACCTTCCCTGGACGATGTGCCGGCGAGCGTTTCCATGAGCTTCAGTCCGGTATCGATCAGCCCCGCCCACGGGTCGCCGGCACCGGCTGCGACGGCCATATCAGCAGGCATCGACGCGACGGCCGTACCCACCGCCTGCGGCAATTCCGCTCGCGGAGCGGCATCGATGGTTTCGATTGCGGCCGTCATCGGCTCCGTCGCGGCCACGGTCCCGGCGACCTGCTCGACGCTCTGCATGAATCTAGACAGGCGCGTGCCGTGCAGCAAGACCTGAGTGTCGCCACCGTCCAGCACGCCGGCGAATAACGATTTCTTGAAGGCCAGCAGCGACAGCATGCCCTCCTCGATGCTGCCCTGGGAGACAAAGTTGACGACCTGCACGCTGCGTTTCTGGCCCAGGCGATGGACGCGGCCGATGCGCTGCTCCAGAACGGCCGGATTCCACGGCATGTCCATGTTGATGACGGTCGAGGCCGCGTGCTGCAGATTGAGCCCCACGCCACCGGCATCGGTGGATAAGAACACCCGGCAATCGGGGTCATCGCGGAAGCGATCCACCAGCCCGCCGCGTTTGTCGCCCGGTACGCCGCCATGGAACAGGACATAACCCCAGCCGCCGGCATTCAAACGGCGAATGATCAGCTCATGCGTGCGCACCCACTGGCTGAAGATCACGGCCTTGGCCTCGGGCTGTTCGAATAACTCGTCCAACAGCGTCGCCAACTCGTCGGCCTTGACGCCGTGGTCGGTCTCGTGGTCGAGCAGATAGGTACTGTTGCAGGACATGCGCATGTTCTGCAGGGCGCAGGTGAGCCGACGCTGGTCGGCGTCGGACAGGTACCCGGTCTTGCGCCAACGATACACGATGCGCCGTACCACGTCGCCGTTGTCGTCATGGTGTGCGCGCTGCTGGTCGGTCATGGCGACGAAATAGGTGTTGTCCACGCGCTCCGGCAATTGCTCCAGCACCTCGCTCTTCCGGCGGCGGAGCAGGATCGGCGCGAGCGTCGCCCCGATGCGATCGAGGGCCCGATAGCCGATGACGCGGCCCGCTTCATCGCGTTCCTGGTGCTCGTGCAGCAACCGCCAGGTGGGACCGAGGCGGTGGCGATCGACGAATTGGACGATGGAGATCAACTCCTCGATCCGGTTCTCCAGGGGCGTGCCGGTCAGCACCACGGCATAAGGGCTGGCGATGCCCTTCACGGCGCGCGCGGCAATGGTGTTCCAGTTCTTGATGCGCTGCGCCTCGTCCACGATCACCATGTCCGGCGACCAGGCGTTGATCAGATCGAGGTCGCGGGCGATGGTCTCGTAGTTGGCGATCTTATAGAACGAGTCCTGCGCGTATTGCCGTTGCCGTGCCGCGCGGAGACCCTGGATGACCAGGGCCTCGCGCTCGGTACTGCGTGCGATCTCCCGTTGCCACTGATGCTTGAGCGAGGTCGGGCAGACCACCAGCACGCGCTCTGCCCCGAAGTGGCGCGCGAAGATCTCCGCGGCGGCGAGGGCCTGAAGGGTCTTGCCCAGCCCCATCTCGTCGCCGATCAGGGCGCGGCCGGCACGCGCGGCGAATAACGCGCCCTCGGCTTGGTAGGGATAGAGCCGGATGTTGAGCAACTTGGCTAGCGCGGCGCTCTTGGCACCCTTGGGATAGCGCGCCGCGAGCACCCGCCGGCGCGGCTCGGCATCGCGGACCTCGGCGACGTAGGCCGCCGCATCGTCATGGCAACGTAGCTCATGACCGGCGGGCTGCGCCGCGGCGAGGAAGTCATCCAACTCGGCATAGCGCGACGCTGCCAGTGTCCAGCCTAGCGCCGCCTCGCCGCCTTGACCGAACAAACTTCCGGCGCGCTTGAGCAGGGCCGGCGGGCACTCGGCCCCGGCACGAAAACGCACCCTGCGTGCGCCGGCGTAGTGGAGATAGACCTCGCTGTAGGGCGGCTGGAAGCCCTGTATCAGCGCCGCTTTGCCGCCGCGCTTGGCCTCGAGGCGGGCGAGGGTAAACTCGATGTGTTTGCAGGTCCCCAGATCGTTGGTGGCGAAGTCCGGGCAGGAACAGAGATTATCGCCGAGCCCGGCCCCGCGGATCGCCACGCGATAACGGCCGCGGTTGTCCGGATTGGTCACAGCGAATTCGGAGAACACGGGATCGGTGCCGAGGTTTTCGAGCCGGAAGGGCTGTTCCCGGCCGAATTGCCGGCGCAGCCGGACCTGCCAGTCTTCGACCGGCATGCCCTCGGGGCGGCGGAGTCGCGAGAGGCGCGGCTCCGTAGCCGTCTTACGGGCGGCGCTGCGCTGGGATTGCTTAGTAGTTCGGGTTGAGTTGGATCCTTTGGCGCGTGGCATCGGCAGACTCCTTGAGCGTGAATCAATCCTGACTGTCAGGCGTAGCGACGACTCTAGCAGCTTGGGGCGCGTGATGAAGCCCGCCGGTTTGCGACGTTCCATGATGCAACAATGACGATGAACGCACGCCCGCGGATTATTGTAGGGGAGCCCTTGCGATGGGCATTAAAAGTGCCGGTAGCCCGGGCCGGGCGGCCGATAAACGCTGGAGTCTGGACGCCGCCAGCAGATGTCTTGGCCGTGCTCGATACGACCGATCCGGGTGAGTCGCGTCCCCCCCAGGGCCTCTGCCGCGGCCTGCCATCGTTCGGGGGCCAGGGTAATGCACAGCTCGTAGTCGTCACCGCCGCAGACTGCGAACGCCAAGCGCTGTTCTTCCGCCAGGCAAGCGAGCGCGGGCGAAACCGGCAGGCACGCGAACTCGAGCGTTGCGCCGACCCCGCTGGCAGCGAGGACGCGCGGCAGGTCGCCGGCCAGACCATCGGAGATATCGATGGCGCTGCTGGCCAGGTCCCGCAGGCACAGACCTTCCGCGACACGCGGGCTGGGGCGATGCAAGCGCTCCAGGCAGTATTGCCGGTGCTCCGCCGCTATCGCACGCGGGGATCGCAGCAGATGGAGCCCCAGCGCGGCATCGCCCAGGGTCCCCGTCACACCGATGAGGTCCCCGACCTGGGCACCGCTACGGCGTAGTCCCCTGTCCTTCGGGACCCGGCCATAGGCCGCAATCGTAATGCTCAGCGGGCCGCGCGTCGTATCACCGCCGACCAAGGCGACATCAAACCGGTCTGCCAAGCTCGCAAAGCCGCGTGAGTATCCATCCAGCCATTGTTCGTCGGGCTCGGAGAGCGTGAGCGCCAGCGTCGCCCACAGCGGCTCGGCGCCCATGGCAGCGAGGTCGCTGAGATTGACGGCGAGTGACTTATAGCCCAGATCGAAGGCGCTGGTCTCGGGATAGAAATGTACACCGGCGACCAGGGTATCCATCGTTACCACCAGATCGCAGTCCGGCGCGGGGCGCAGGATCGCGGCATCATCACCGATCCCGAGGACGACGTCGGCACGGGACCGGCTACGCCGCCGGAAGTAACGCTCGATGAGGTCGAATTCGGAGGTAGACAAGGGGGAGAGCGGCCCACGTCAGCGGGCAACGGATGGACAATTCAAACGCCGATGTCGTGCCGGCGCATCCCCCCGATCTCAGCGGCCCGCAACCGATGCGCGACCTTGTCCAGCACACCGTTTACGTATTTATATGCCTGCTCGGCCCCGAACATCTTGGTCAACTCCACCGCCTCGTTGATCACGACGCGCCACGGTACCTCGGGCCGGTACTTGAGCTCATAGACGCCAATCAGCAATACCGCGTGCTCGACCGGCCCCAGTTCCTTGACCGGCCTGTCGATCACGCCCACCAGCGCCTCATCCAACTCCGCTATGCGCGCCGGGACCTCGCAGGCGAGCGTAGAAAAATAATCCTGATCGACGTGCAACATCTCGCGCTCGGCCACGAACTCACCCAGGATGGCGCGCGGGTCCTGGTCGGAGAGCTGCCACTGATAGAGCGCCTGTACCGCCGCGCGCCGGGCCTTGACGCGGCCGCGCAGGACCCGTGAGCTCACTTGAGCTTGCGCATCAGCGACACCATCTCCAGCGCGCTCAACGCCGCATCGGCGCCGCGATTGCCGAGTTTGCCGCCGGCACGTTCCAGGGCCTGCTCCATGCTGTCTGCGGTCACGATGCCGAAGATGATCGGCAGATCGTGATCGATGGCCAGCGCGGCCAACGCCTGGGAGCAGGCGCCGGCGACATATTCGAAATGCGGCGTGGCCCCGCGCACCACCGCGCCCAGTGCGATGATGGCATCGTATCGATTGGCCGCGGCCAGGCGCTTGACCGCCAGCGGCAACTCGCGCGCCCCCGGCACCCGCACCAAGGTGAGGTCGTTCTCCGCGACGCGGCAGCGTTGCAGCGTATCCACGCAGGCCGTCACCATCGGCTCGACGATGAGGCCGTTGAAGCGGCTGGCCACCATGGCGAGCTTGACCGGCAGTTCCACTACCGGCGCGCCTTCGATGAGTCTGATCTCATGCATGGTCGTCATGTCCCTGTTCTCGTTCTTCAACTCACGTAATCGACGACCTCCAGTCCGAAACCGGAGATCGAGTGCAGGCGTTTCGGGGCGCTAAGCACGTGCATCTTGCGCACGCCGAGATCGGCCAGGATCTGCGCCCCGAGACCGATGGTACGCAGGTCATCGCTCTTCGGGCGAGGCCGTTGTTGTCCCGAGTCATCCGGCGACAGCGCCCGTACCTGGCGTATGAGATCGGCCGGATCGACCTGATTCGACAGGATCACCACTACGCCGCGTTCCTCGCCGGCGATGCGGCCCAAGACCTCGCGCAAGCGCCAGCCGCAATCCGGCCGCACGCTGGCGGTCAGGTCGCAGATCGGATTATAGATGTGCACGCGCACCAGGGTCGGCTGCGCGGGATCGATCCGTCCCTTGACCAGGGCGAGATGCAACTGCCCGTCGATCACGTCGTGAAAGGCCACCAGTTGCAGGGTCCCGAATTCCGTCTCCAAGGGATTATCCGCTACGCGCTCGACGGTCTTCTCGTTCTGCATGCGAAATCGGATGAGATCGGAGATGGTACCGACGCGCAAGCCATGTTGCTCGGCGATCTGCTCCAAGTCCGGGCGGCGCGCCATCGATCCGTCGTCCTTGAGGATCTCGACGATCACTGCGGCCGGCTCGAAGCCCGCGAGGCGGGCCAGATCGCAGCCGGCCTCGGTATGCCCGGCGCGGGTCAGGACGCCGCCGGTCTGGGCCATGAGCGGCAGCACGTGACCGGGCTGTACCAGGTCCGCCGGCCCGGCATCCGCCGCCACTGCGGTGCGGATAGTCAAGGCCCGATCGGTCGCCGAGATCCCGGTCGTGACCCCATGCGCCGCCTCGATCGAGACCGTGAAATTGGTGGTCTGACGGTAATAGGTGTCGCGGACCATGAGCGGCAGATTCAATTGATGGCAGCGCTGCTTGGTCAGCGTCAAGCAGATGAGACCACGACCGTAGCGGGCCATGAAATTGACGTCCTCGGGCCGCACGCAACTCGCCGCTATCACGAAGTCGCCCTCGTTCTCGCGGTCCTCGTCGTCCATGACGATCACCATCTTACCGTGGCGGAGGTCCTCGATGATCGCCTCGGCGGGGCTCAGGGACATGGGCGGAATTGGAGTAGCCGGGAACGCACCGGGGAGATTATAGCCCGATACTAAAGCGTTCGAGATAGCGGGCGAGTAGGTATATCATCGCTAAACGCGCCCATCCGACAGGCGGCTAGATTCGTCGATACAGACGCTTGGACCCGTGCGGTGGATTCAATATGGCGATATGCGCCCGCTTGAAGAATGGGATCAACAGCATTCCGGATAGAAACCCGCCGATATGGGCAAACCAGGCGACCCCACCCGCTCCGCGCGGCGCAAGCAGCGAATTCAATACCTGGAAGGCAAACCAGAACCCCAGTACCCAAAAAGCCGGTAACCGAACCAGGCGGGACCACGGTCCCAAGGGTAGGAACACCAGCACCCGTGCATGCGGGTAGAGCAATACATACGCGCCCAGGACCCCCGAGACCGCCCCGCTCGCCCCCACCACCGGGATGAAGGACATGGGATTCATGACCGCGTGACTAAAGCCGGCCAAGGCCCCGCAGAGGAGATAAAACACCAGGTAGCGCGCGTGTCCCATCGCGTCCTCGATGTTGTCGCCGAAGATCCAGAGGTACAGCATGTTACCGGCGATGTGCGCCCATCCCCCATGCAGAAACAAGGCGCTGAATAAGGTCGCGGTAGGCGGCAGCACTGCGAATTCGGCCGGCAGGCGAGCCTCGGTGAAGAGCAAGGCGGGGATGCTGCCGAAGGCGTAGATCATGCCGAGGAAGACCGACTCGGGGAGCATAGTCTGGCCGAGGAACGCTACGATACAGGCCGCAATCAAGGCAGTGTTGACGTACGGTGTCGTCGTGGTCCTCTGGTCATCGCGCAGGGGTATCATGGCGTTCCATTGTAGCCCAGCCGCGACTGGGTCCAGTACCCGACCGGGGCACGGCGTTAAGCTCCAACATTAGTTGCCCCCAATCCTGCGCGGGCTCCGTCGGCGGTTCTCCATAGTGGTTTTGCATGGTGAACCCGTCCGAGCAAAGCGGGTACAAGCTGCGCATGCTGCGATACGAAAAATGCCCGCACCGTAGCGCCCTCCCGCGGGCGACGGAACTCGCAAGGATCCCCTATACGGATTCCATCGCGGTCTGGCCGACGCGCACGATCTTCATGCCGTTGGTGCCGCCCTGCGTCCCGCGCAGATCGCCTTTGGTAATGATGATCACGTCGCCATCCGTGACGCTGCCGTGCTCCAAGAGGATGTCGATCATCTCACGGTTGGCGCGCAGGAAATCGGCATGGGTGATGTCATAGGCGATCCCGCAGACGCCGCGGTAGAGCGAGACCTTTCTAAGCGTCTCCGGGCGGCGCGTGAAAGCGAAGATCGGGATCGAGGTCAATACCCGCGACATCCACAGGCAGGTCGAGCCGGTCTCGGTCAGCGCCACGATGGCCTTGGCGCCGATGTGGTTCGCGGCGTACATGGTGGACATGGCGATGGCCTCGTCGATCCGATCGAAATGGGCATCGAGCCGGTAGTCGGCGCCCTTGGTGCCCCACTGGGTCTCGGTCTCCCGACAGATGCGATCCATGGCCTCGACCGCCCGGGCCGGATAGCGCCCGACACTGGTCTCGGCGGAGAGCATCACGGCGTCGGTGCCATCCAGCACGGCGTTGGCGACGTCGAAGACCTCGGCGCGGGTAGGGATAGGGTTCTCGATCATCGATTCCATCATCTGGGTTGCGGTGATCACGATGCGGTTGCTGTCGCGGGCCTTTTGTATCAGCCGCTTCTGCTCGGGCGGCAACTTGGCATCCCCGATCTCCACGCCGAGGTCGCCGCGCGCAATCATGATGCCGTCGCAGGCCTTGAGGATCCCCTGGATATTTTCCAGGGCCTCGGCGCGTTCGATCTTGGCGATGATGCCGCATTTGCCGCCGCATTCGGTGACCGCGTGACGCGCCTCCTCGACGTCCTCCCGGTTGCGCGCGAAGGACAAGGCCACGTTGTCGGCGCCGATCTTCACGGCGTGGCGGATATCGGCAAGGTCCTTGGGCGTCAAGGCGCGAGCGGAAAGGCCGCCGCCGGCACGATTCAGCCCTTTATTGTCGGATAACAGGCCGCCCGTCCGGACCACGCATTCGACGCGGTTGGCCGCCACCCGTTCGACGCCCAAGACGATGCGTCCGTCATCGATGAGCAGGGTGTCGCCGCTCTTCACGTCCTTGGGCAGATCGGGATAGGAGACACCGACTCTCCCGTCGTCGCCTGCGTCGGCCGGCAGATCGGGGTCGAGCGCGAAGCGATCGCCCGGCTCCAAATGGACCGGGCCGGTGCGGAAGCGCTGTATGCGGATCTTCGGTCCTTGCAGGTCCGCCATCACCCCGACGTAGACCCCGCGCCGCTCCGAGCACTCGCGCAGACAGCGCATGCGCTGCGCATGGCTCTCGCGCGTACCGTGGGAGTAGTTGAGACGCGCGGCATCCAGACCGGCGGCGATGATCTGGTCCAGGGTGCGCGGATCGTCGGTGGCGGGACCGAGGGTGGCGACGATCTTAGTGCGGCGCATCGTGGGTGAGAGCGCAAGAGAACTGACGCGAGGCGCTTTATTGGGTGCTAATGCATCGCCGCATTTTCAAGGATCTCCGCGACTCGCCTACCTGCCTCTGTAGGCGATGATCCCCTTAGGGCTTGAAATTTACGCAGTGGCGCGGGAACCTGCCTCATGTCTACGTCTTCGAGTAGGACTGGAATTATCCGCTTCTTTCCTGCCACGGCTGCTCCGATCTCGAAAAACGTCCGAGGGGTATCCACACTATTTGGGCTCAGAATGATTACCAGCGTAGTGCTTTCCCTAAGGGCTTCCTGGATCTTGTCCTGCCAGTTTTCCCCGGGTTCCACGTCTGCAACGTCGAACCAGGCCTGCGCACTACCCGATCTTGACGCCGAAACGAATTCGGAGACCCATGGTTTGTCCTCTCGTGAATACGAGACAAATACATCATAGTGTTTTTCAGACATCGCTGTTTCCCCCGGCCTGTACGCGGCGACCAAGCTGCTCAAAGTATTGATCAATCTCGTTTAGCCTGACGATATCCCGTTTCTTGAGAAATACGGGGGCGTTGGGTAGAGACTGGAAATCCGCTGCCGTTATCCCGTGAAGTACCGTAATGATCGGAATGCGGCGAATCCATGCCGCGCCTATTTCTGTCCAAACATAGGCTCGATCCAGCGCCCATGGCGTAAACAGGACGAGAAATTCATGCGCTTCGTCCAGATAGTCTCGGATATCCTCCTCGAACTCGGCCCCGACATCGATATCCGCTTCATCAAGAAACGGTATGGCGCCTCGCGCGGCGATTTCTCTCGCGATTTGACGGGCCACCCACGTATCTTCACCCGCGTGGCTTACGAATACCCTCCTGGAGGTGACGGACGACACCACCACGGGATAGTTCTCCGTCAATACCCTTCGCTCGGATGCACGTAATCCGGATCGGCCCGCGCGCGCTCCTCCAGGATGGCGATGGAAGGCAGGGTCTTGCCTTCCAGGAACTCCAGGAAGGCGCCACCGCCGGTGGAGATATACGAGATGCGATCCGCGACCCCGTATTTGGCGATGGCGGCCAGGGTCTCGCCGCCCCCGGCCAGCGAATAGGCAGGGCTGGCGGCGACGGCGCGCGCCACGCTCTCCGTCCCGCTACCGAACTGATCGATCTCGAACACGCCTAGCGGTCCATTCCAGACGATGGTGCCGGCCTGGCGCAGGACCTCGCCGTAGCGCGCGGCAGTCGCGGGACCGATGTCGAGGATCAGATCGTCGTCGGCGACGGACCCTACGGGTTTGACGCTGGCCGTGGCGGCGGGCGAGAGTGCTTTGGCACAGACCACGTCCTCGGCCAGGGCGATAGCGGCATTGCGGGCACCGGCCTGTGCCAGCATCTGCCGCGCGCTGTCCAGCAAGGGCTCTTCGTACAGGGAGCGCCCGACGCGACGGCCACTCGCGACCAGAAAGGTATTCAAGATCCCGCCGCCCACCAGCAACTGATCGACCTTGTCGATGAGCGCGCTCAACACCTCCAGCTTGGTGGAGATCTTTGAGCCGCCGACGATAGCGATCAGCGGCCGGGCCGGGTCCTTGAGCGCCTTGCGCAAGGCCTGGTCCTCGGCCTCCAACAGGGCACCGGCACACACCTGAGCGGCGTATTTGGCAATCCCATGGGTGGAGGCCTCGGCGCGATGCGCGGTCGCGAAGGCATCATTGACGTAGACCTCGCAAAGGGCGGCGAGCCTGCGGGCGAGGTCATCGCTGTTATCCTTCTCACCGACCTCGAAGCGCACGTTCTCGCACAGCACGACTTGGCCCGGCGCTACCGTCACGCCATCTACCCAGCTTTCGATCAAGGGCACGGTCTGCCCGAGCAGCTCGCCGAGGCGCTGCGCGACCGGTGCCAGCGACAGCGCCGGATCACGCTGGCCTTCCTTGGGCCGGCCCAGATGCGACACCAGCATGACGCGGGCCTTGGCCGCCAAGGCCTTGCGAATAGACGGCAGGGCCGCGCGGATGCGCGTATCGTCCGTGATCCGGCCGTCCTGCAGTGGGACATTGAAGTCCTCGCGGATCAGCACGCGCTTATCCGTGAGCTCGATGTCGGACAGGGTCAGCATAGGACCGGGGCCCGCGGCGCCGCTTACCTGGCCCGCATCAAGGCGACGGTGGCGTCCAGCATGCGGTTGGAGAAGCCCCACTCGTTGTCGTACCAGGCCAGCACCTTGACCAGCACGCCGTCGATGACGCGCGTCTGCGTAGCGTCGAAGATTGCGGAGGCCGGATTGTGATTGAAGTCGATGGAGACCAGCGGCCGCTCGTTGTATTCGAGCAGGCCCTCGAGGTCTCCCTCGGAGGCCTGTTTGAGCACCGCATTCACCTCCTCCGGGCTGGTCTCGCGCGCGGCGACGAAGCTGAGATCGACCAGCGAGACGTTCGGGGTCGGCACGCGCACCGCATATCCATCCAGCTTGCCGTTCAACTCGGGGAGCACCAGACCGACCGCCGCGGCGGCGCCGGTCTTGGTGGGGATCATCGACTGCGTGGCGGAGCGGGCGCGCCGCAGGTCGGGGTGGTAGACGTCGATCAGCACCTGGTCATTGGTGTAGGAATGGATGGTGGTCATGATGCCGTGGCGGATGCCGATGCGCTCGTGCAAGGGCTTGACCAGCGGCGCCAGGCAGTTGGTGGTGCAAGAGGCGTTGGAGATGACGGTGTCGCTGGAACGGAGGCGCTGGTGATTGACGCCGTAGACGATGGTCGCATCGACCTCGGTGGCGGGCGCCGAGATGATGACCTTCTTGGCCCCGGCCTTGAGATGAGCCCCGGCCTTGGCCTTGCTGGTGAACAGCCCGGTGCATTCCAACACCGCCTCGACCCCTAATTCGCCCCACGGGAGCCGGGCGGGATCGCGCTCGGCCAGCACTCGAATCGAGTCGCCGTTGACGAGCATCGCGTTAGCGCTCGTCGAGACCGTGCCCGGGAAGCGCCCATGCACGCTGTCGTATCGGGTCAGATGCACGTTGGTCGCGACGTCGCCCAGATCGTTGATGGCGACGATCTGTAGCTCCTGCGTGCGTCCCGATTCATATAGCGCCCGCAGGATATTGCGGCCGATGCGCCCATAACCGTTGATACCGACCTTGATCGCCATACTGCTCTCCGTTACCGAACTTTAATCGAATAGTGCTTGCACCTGCTCGATCACCGCCGCGACGGTGAAACCCAGGTCTTGCATGACTTGCTCGCCGGGCGCCGACTCACCGAAGCGGCGCAGCCCAAGCACCCGCCCGTCCAGCCCCACGTATCGATACCAGTAGTCCGCGCTGCTGGCCTCGATGGCCAGGCGCCGGCGCAGCTGACGGGGCAGCACCGCTTCCCGGTAGACCGCATCCTGTTGCTCGAAGACGTCGCAGCTCGGCATGGACACGACCCGGACCCGCCGGCCCTGCTCGCTCAGTTGCCGCGCCGCCCTCATCGCCAGCTCGACCTCCGAGCCGGTAGCGATGAGGATCGCCTCCGGGACGCCCGCAGATCCGTACAGGACATAGCCGCCGCGCTCGACGCACTGCAATTGCGCCTCGCTGCGTAACTGCGGGCTCAGATTCTGCCGGCTCAGGAGCAGCGCCGTGGGGCCGTCGTTGCGCTCGATGGCCGCCTTCCAGGCCACCGCAGTCTCGGCCGCGTCGCACGGCCGCCACACCGAGAGGTTGGGTATGAGCCGCAGACTGGGCGCGTGCTCCACGGCCTGATGCGTAGGCCCGTCCTCGCCCAGGCCGATCGAGTCGTGGGTGTAGACGAAGATATTGCGCAGCCGCATGATCGCGGCCATGCGCAGCGCATTGCGCGCATAGTCCGAAAAGACCAGAAACGTCCCGCCGAAAGGGAGGATACCGCGATGCAAGGCGAGACCGTTCTGGATCGCGCTCATGGCAAACTCGCGGACCCCGTAATAGATGTAGCGCCCGGTGCGCGCATCGGCGCTGAACCGTTGCGCCCCCGACCATAGGGTCAGGTTGGATTCGGTGAGATCGGCCGAGCCGCCCATCAGCTCGGGCAGCAGCGGCGCATAGGCGTTAAGCGCGTTCAAGGAGGCCTTGCGGGTTGCGATCTTCTCGGCCTTCGCTTGCGCCGCCGCGACGAATTCGCGCGTCCGTTGCCCCCAATGGTCCGGCAGCGCCCCCGCTATGCGCCTGTCCAGCTCTTGGGCCAACTCGGGATGGCGAGTGCGATAGGCTGCGTAGCGCTGCTTCCATTCCGACTCCCAGCGCGCACCGCGTTCGCGCGCGTCCCAGTGCCGATAGAGGTGATCCGGCACGATGAAGGGCGCATGCGTCCAACCCAAGCGTTCGCGCGCCTTGCCGACCTCCTCCGGTCCCAGCGCCGCGCCATGGCAGGCGGCGGTGCCTTGTTTATTGGGGGCGCCCCAGCCGATGACGGTCTTGCATATCACCAGGCTGGGCCTGTCGGTGGCCGCGCGCGCCGCGGCAATGGCCTCGTGCACCGCTGCGGGGTTATGGCCGTCCACCTCCGGGACGACGTGCCAATGATAGGCCCGGAAGCGCGCGGCGGTATCGTCGCGGAACCAGCCGCCGACCTCCCCATCGATGGAGATGCCGTTGTCATCGTAGATCACGATGAGCTTGCCCAGGCCCAGTGTCCCGGCCAGTGAACAGGCCTCGTGCGAGATCCCCTCCATGAGACAGCCGTCTCCGGCCAGCGCATAGGTATGGTGATCGATGAGCGTGTGACCCTCGCGATTGAACTGCGCCGCCAGGGCCTGCTCGGCGATGGCCATGCCGACGGCATTTGCCAGCCCCTGGCCTAGCGGACCGGTGGTGGTCTCGACGCCCGGGGTCTGGCCGTATTCCGGATGGCCGGGGGTCTTGGAATGCAGTTGACGAAAGCGCTTCAGCTCCTCCAGTGAGAGGGCATAGCCGCTCAGATGCAGCAGGGCATAGAGCAGCATCGAGCCGTGGCCGTTGGATACCACGAAGCGGTCGCGGTCCGGCCAATGGGGGTTAGCCGGATTGTGACGCAGAAAGTCGTTCCACACGACCTCGGCGATGTCGGCCATGCCCATGGGCATGCCGGGATGGCCGGAATTGGCCTGCTGCACGGCGTCCATCGCCAGCGCCCGCAGGGCATTGGCGAGCGCCAGGCGCGGCGGCCTGTGCAAGGCCTCTCGATGGGATAGGGTGCTCACGATCCTGGAATGCCCCGCGGGCCGGCGGAAAAGAAACTATTGTAGCGAATCATTGAACAGGGGCAATTTTTCGTACAACGCGCGCCGCGCGGCACCGTTACGGTCCCGCTCGTTGCACCGGGCACGCTCGAACCGCGCCGCCGCGAGATGGCCGGCCGAACCGCCGTCGAGCCGTTCGGCCTTAGCTTATCCGACTGTCCACAAAGCGGGGCGGCCGTACGGTTTCCCCGCCGTGGTAAAATTGACGGATCGTGAGGAAACGCTAAGGAGTATTCGAAATGCCTGAACCATCCCTGAAGACCTTGCTCTTCGACGACGTTGTAGCGCTAGAGGATAGAGACGGATCGCGCTACGAATTATGGGAAGGTCAGCCACATGCGATGACGGGCGGCACGCGGGCCCATAACCGGATTGCGCTGGGCTTGCGGGACATCATTAAATCGCAAATACCGCGTGCATGCGATGTGTTTGTCGCCGACATGGCCTTGCGGCTGTCCCCGGAAGGTGCCAGCAACAGGGCTTATCCCGATGTGATGGTGACCTGTAATGCCGATCCGGGTAGCTATCAGACCAGCCCGATCCTGGTCGCGGAGGTCTTGTCGGAGAGCAGTGTCAATCGAGACCGGACGAAGAAGCTCAATGCCTACACGGCGATCGAAAGCGTTCAGGCCTATTTGATCTTGTCGCAGACCGCGATCGAGATTGAAGTGTATCGCCGCGTGAACGGTTGGCGCGAAGAAATCTATCGCGGCGGCGATGCGCTTATCGAACTGGTTGAGCCGAACATCCGGCTACCGTTGCGGGGAATATACCAGGATGCATGGGACGACCTCGCGTAAATAGCCGGTGTAGGGGCTTGACAAGGCCATGCCAGGATGAGCTGAGGAGCGAGCCGCATCGCTTGCGGAGACGATGCCCGCAGCGCCTGAAGCACCTGACCGGCTACGGCCGCGCCCATGCCCCGGAGCCCCGCGGTTTGCACCATCGTGTCGGCTAACGCAATTGTAGCCGGCGACTACTCTTCGTATACCTCAACGGCTTACGCGCGGCCTTCGAAAGGGTTCGCGTAGGACTCCTCTTGCGCATCGCGGCCATCGCGATCCCGCCGACTACTTGTATGGCGTGTGGACATTGTCACCCGGAGGCTGCGATCTCTCCCCGCGTTGTGGCTTGGGCACGGGTTTGCCGGAGGAATGCCGTAGTCCCGTGCGGCCTCATGAGGATAGGCGAGCGGCGTTTGTATCCTGGCATGCTAGCTGCCTGTGCGCCACCCGGCCGATCTCAGAATATAGGGTTGTATAGTCCACTAAAACACAATATATTGTGTTCAACAAAGAATAACATCGGGCTCGGTAACCACCATCGATTCGGAGGGGAACATGAAGAACACACCCGTGAAGCTCGTTTCCAGCGTCGCCCCGGAGGTCGGCTATCAGCCGGCCTCGCTGGACATCTGGGACAAGAAATACCGGCTCAAGAGCCAGGACGGCAGCCCGCTAGACGCGACGCTGGACGACACCTACAAGCGCGTCGCGCGGGCCTTGGCCGAGGTCGAGACGACGCCGGAGCTGCGCGAGCGCTGGTACCAGGAGTTCCTGTGGGCGTTGCGGCACGGCGCGATCCCGGCCGGCCGCATCGTCTCCAACGCCGGCGCCCTGGCCTATAAGCCGGCCACCTCCACCATCAACTGCACGGTCTCGGGCGCCATCCGGGATTCCATGGACGACATCCTCGGCAAGGTCCACGAGGCGGGGCTGACGCTCAAGGCCGGCTGCGGCATCGGCTACGACTTTTCCACGCTGCGCCCGCGCGGGGCCTATGTCTCGGGCGCCGGGGCCTTTACCTCCGGGCCGCTGTCCTTTATGGATATCTACGACAAGATGTGTTTTACCGTGTCCTCGGCGGGCGGCCGGCGCGGCGCGCAGATGGCGGCCTTCGACGTCGGTCATCCCGACGTCAAGGACTTCGTGCGCGCCAAGCGCGAGGACGGACGGTTGCGGCAATTCAATCTCTCGCTGCTCGTAACCGACGCCTTCATGCAGGCGGTCAAGCACGACGCGCCCTGGCCGCTCGCCTTCCCGCTCAGCCCGGCCGAGGCCGAGGGCTTGGATCTGAGCGATCGCGATCAGGTGTTGTGGCGCGAGTGGCCGGTCAAGACCGGCTATATCGTCAGCGACTCGGGCCAAGTGGCCTGCCGCATCTACAAGACCCTTCGCGCCCGCCACCTCTGGGACATGATCATGGCCTCGACCTACGATTATGCCGAGCCTGGATTTATCCTCATCGATCGCGTCAACGAGCAGAACAACAACTGGTACTGCGAGGACATCAGGGCGACCAATCCGTGCGGTGAGCAACCCCTGCCCCCGTATGGGTCCTGCCTGCTCGGATCGGTGAATCTCACCAAGTTCGTAATCGATCCCTTCACCGAGCACGCGCGCTTCGATTGGGAGGCGTTTCGCAAGACCGTCAAGGTCTTCACGCGCATGCTCGACAACGTGGTCGAGATCCACGGCCTGCCGCTCGCGGAGCAGCGCGAGGAGATCGCCTGCAAGCGCCGCCATGGCATGGGCTATCTCGGCCTCGGCTCGACCCTCACCATGCTGCGCATGCGCTACGGCGACGCGGAGTCACTGGCCTACACGGAGCGTGTCACCCGAGAGTTGGCGCTGGCCGGCTGGGAGGTGGCGCTGGAGTTGGCGCGCGAGAAGGGTCCGGCGCCGATCCTGGAGCAGGACTTCAGCGTGACCGCGGCGATGCTGCGCCATCGCCCGGAGATGCTGCGCGACGGCTACCGGCCCGGCGATCGCGTGCCGGGCAAGGTCTTGCACGCGCGCTACAGCCGCTACATGCAGCGCTTGGCGGAGGTGGCACCCGAGCTGGTGCGCGAGCTGGCCGAGGTGGGCGCGCGCTTCACGCATCACAGCTCCATCGCGCCGACCGGCACCATCTCGCTCTCCATCGCCAACAACGCCAGCAACGGCATCGAGCCGAGTTTCGCCCATCACTATTCGCGCAACGTGATCCGCGAAGGGCGCAAGACCAAGGAGAAGGTCGACGTCTATTCCTACGAGCTGCTCGCGTATCGGGAGTTGATGGATCCCGAGGCCTGTCCCGGCGCCGGCGACGAGGCGCACCGGCTACCGGATTATTTTGCCACCGCCGAGGACATCACGCCGCGCCAGCACGTGGATATCCAGGCAGCGGCGCAGAAGTGGATCGACTCGTCCATCTCCAAGACCGCCAACGTGCCTACCGACTTTCCCTTCGAGGCATTCAAGGACATCTATCTCTACGCCTACGAGCAAGGCCTGAAGGGTTGCACCACCTTCCGCTTCAATCCCGAGGCCTTCCAAGGCGTGTTGGTCAAGGACAAGGACCTCGCAGGCACGCTGTATCGTTTCGTGCTCGAGGACGGCTCCGTCATCGAGGCCAAGGGCAACGAGGAGATCGAGTACGACGGCGAGGTGCACAGCGCCGCCAATCTCTTCGATGCGCTCAAAGAAGGCTATTACGGCAAGTTCTGAATGCGGGAGGCAAGCACATGAAGATAGAAAAACGCATCGTCAAATACAGCGTAGTCAAGCCCGAGCCGAGACCGGCCGAGGAGACACCGCGCGAGGCACCGGTCGTGCACATGCACGAGAAGGTCGAGCGCCCCGAGATGCTGGTCGGCGCCACCTACAAGATCAAGACCCCGCTCTCCGAGCACGCCCTCTACGTCACGATCAACGACATCGTGCTCAATCCCGGCACCCCGCACGAGCTGCGCCGGCCCTTCGAGCTGTTCATCAACTCCAAGAACATGGACCACTTCCAGTGGATCGTCGCCTTGACGCGCATCGTCTCCGCGGTGTTCCGCAAGGGCGGTGACGTCACCTTCCTGGTCGAGGAGTTGCGCTCCGTATTCGATCCCAAGGGCGGCTACTTCAAGCGGGGCGGACGCTTCATGCCGTCCTTGGTGGCCGAGATCGGCGACGTGCTCGAGAGCCACCTCAAGATGATTGGCCTGTTGGCGCCCGCCGAGCTCGACAAGCATCAGCAGCGGCTCATTGCCGAGAAGCGCCAGGCCTTCGAGGGCGCGCAAGGCAAGGGCGGCGCCATCGCCTCCGACGAGTTCCCGGGCGGTGCCGAGCTCTGCACCAAGTGCCACACCAAGGCCATGGTGCAGATGGACGGCTGTATGACGTGCTTGAATTGCGGGGAGTCGAAGTGCGGGTAGACCTGCGACCACCGCAACCACACGTAGATACGATGCCCTTGGCGCTACTTCCTTTATAAATAGGCGGGGCACGCATCGAGGGGGCTCATCGTGTGAGCTGTCCCGTCATTATTCGTTTGACCGGCTGCAAGAATAGCTATGCTGGCCACGGTCATAAATCGCCTCCTTATATCCCCTCGCCCTCCGGGAGAGGGTTAGGGTGAGGGGATCACAAAAGGGCGATTTGTGGCCCTGCACGGTATAGGTCCCCAGCCGCTGAATGTTGCAGCGCAATAGCGCTGGTGCTAGACTGCGCAAACAGGATCGGAAAGCCCGCGCAGACTTGTGGGGATATACAGGGTTTCGTGCGCGCCGACGATCCGACCGGCCACGGTGAGCTTCGATACGCAGAGGCATAGACGATGAGCGAGAAAGGCGTCCCCTGGGGCGAGGAGTGGATGGCGTCGCAGCACGCGTTCTGGGATACGTGGTCGCGCCTGTATCAACAACAGGCCCCGGATCCGGGCTCGGGCGGTTTCTCGG
>JBOIDW010000403.1:0-5751 GCA_050740655.1 Gammaproteobacteria bacterium
GGTCAAGACTCTCCACCAAACGATCGGCCAGTAGCGCCCTCGCATCACTTGGTAGCGACAACGCAGCTTCGGTGATCTGCTCAACGGTGTTGGTCATTGCCGAAGTATACGTCCCTGGCGGCATACGCTCAAGACCGCCTATTTCTTAAGCCCAACGAAAAAAGTCAGCTGCGCCGGCCACGAAGGCTTGGACAGGCGACGGCGGTTTACGGCCTGCCGGCGGCCATCCGGACCGTGTCTCGTGCCGGTTTCATGAACTCGATCTCGTAGCCCCCTGCTGCATGGATTAGAACGACGGTCGCCAGGTCGCCTCGCTGTAAACCGCGTTCGGGTAAATCCTCCGTTAACACCACGCTGTCCAGTTCTTTAATCATCGTCTGCTTCTCCGAACGGATAAGCCGTGACAAAACGTGGTACGTCCTGGCCGGCCTTCAGAAACCTGTAGGTTGGGGTGACGAAGGAACCCCAACATGCCCCCTCCGCCCCAACGTTGGGGTTCGTTCCTCACCCCAACCTACACTTACTTTGGCCTATTGAACCAACCGCGGAGTACTTTCTTCATCGATTTTCTTTGCGAGGACCGTAATCCTTCCAAGCAAATCCGGATCACGAAATTGAAACCGGCTTGCCGCTTGGAGCAAAAGATGTAAGGATTTTTCATCTCGCACCTCCGAAAGCCAAGTAAGCGCTTGTTGATTCAGGTCTCCGCCGCTTAGCTTCGATGCCCACCACAGCAAGGCTTCACTAGCGCGAACGTCGCCCATTGCCGCCAGTGCCGCTCCGGCCATTCGAGTCGTGGCTCGCTCCAGTCCCGGGTCCTTTCGCAAACGCGCTTCCAGTAACGTTACGGCTTCCGGATTACGTAGCTCGCTTAAAGAAGCGGTCATAGTCCGTACCCAGCCCGAGGTCATGGCCTTACTCGCCTCTTGCTGGTCCATGATGCGCAAAAACCTTTGCACTCCATGCACAGTACCTAGGCTGCTCAGGCCCCTACCAAGCGCAGCCACGAGATGAGGATCGTCCGGAGACTTTCTTTGAAAATAATCCTCGATGAGCGCGGCGAGTTGTTCGGGAGAAACGTTCCGGCTCCGGTATCGGCCGATGCTCCCAATCGCATCGAGGGCCGCATACCAGGCATCGCTTTTATTGTGCGCGGCCGTTTCGTCCAAAATATCGATCAGAGACCCCAGGGCATCCGGCGTGGCGATTTCGCCCAAGATGCCGATGAGATAGGTTTGAAGGTTGGCCGGAACCTGACCAATCGCCGACCGAATTGCCTGGATGGCTGTCACGTCACCTTCCTTGGCGCGCTGCATCAGCTCGTTCTTTCCCGCATTGAGGATCATCCCATCGCCTGCTCCGATCGCGTCCAGCATTGCGACCTGCACTTGCTCGGAGGATAACCGGGTAACCTGTGCCGCCGCTCGCTTTGCGTTCACCTCCAAAGCCTCGACCTCCGCCTCGAGTGATGGCGCAACCGGCGGATCGATCGGCCGCTGTCCTGGATTATTACCGAGCACCTTGTCGGATAGGGACGTTGAGGACAACTGCTCCGGGCTGCGGGTCTCCGCTCCCGGCCCCGCCGCCGCTTTATCGTGGCGCTCCCCCGTCAGGCTCTGATTCGGCAACACCGGTGGCGGTACCGGTGCGCTATCCAGGTACTTCGCCCTCCAAGCGTAGCCGCCACTCAGGGCGGCGGCGAGAAAGAGCATAATGAGAGAACGCTTCTGCATTACCATAGATCCTTGCTCATGGCATCTAGGATTTTATTGATCTCCAGCATCTGCCCTGTTTCTTTTATATGAGAAACCCCCTTCAGAATGCCTGAATGCAGGGGTTTATTGCCCCGTGAAAATCCAGGCAGGCGGATCAGGCGCTGCGATATGGTGGGGACCACCCCATCGCCATTACAGGCCCAGTTGTCGATATCATATTTATCGGGCGATACGCAGAATGAGTGGCGGGGCCACTTGGCGATACCGCTCACGATATTTTCCAAGACATACTTACGCATTTTTTTAAAACGCCCGGCGACCAGCCATCTTCCCACGAAGCTGTCGTTGTCCAAGATATTGACAGTCCCAATAATTTTTTGGCCTAATCGAAGATTGTGCGAATAGATTTGCCCGAACGTAAGGACCCAATCATCAAGGCGCCTCGCACCGGCATTGAGGGCGTGAATCTCCGCAGAAGTATTCGTTTGCACCGGCTTCCCGGCTCGATCGTGTTCCGTCGCCTGATATCTCACTGTTGGGCTAAACAGGTTAGCCGTAAACTTATACACGCATTCCGCAGGGGGCGGCATGCCAGGCAAGAGGCATCTAGCGCGAAGAACGGTGACGGGAACGTCCTTCAGTTTGAAACCCTCTTGAGCCAGCCAGTGCGCGATCCGCCCGAGGGGAGTGCCCTGATGCGGTGTCCCAATGGTCAGCAAGCCGAGCTTGTAAGGCGGCTTCTGCGCGATCCTCTGCAGGTAGGCCCGTGCCGCGAGACCCCCGCGGCTATGACCGACCAGAATAATCGCTGCCGGATGCATTCTGGCCTCTATCTTCTTGATTGCCACCCCGACCTCGACCCCTAGTGTACGGAATTTTGATCCGTCGCCGTTAGTCCAGATTTGATTGACTGGGATATCTGCAAACTCGACGCGATAGCATTCGCTGTCTTCGGTGATGTCGACTCCAAGCTCTGTGACTGGACAGTGGTCTCCGAACCGTTTCCTCACCAGATCATCCCACGTCGTCGGGTCCGAAGCAGTGCCGTGCAAAAACAAATACACAGTTGGCGGCGCTGTTTCGCTGATTTTCGCCACGAAGGCATCATATCCGCCCTTCAAGTTACCCTGCAGCACGTTGACCGTGGGGAAATCGTGCGAACTGGTAACCCCCGTGACGTAGGCATTCCCCGCGCTGTCGACGGCAATGCCATCTCCCTCATCGGCGTTAAAAAACCCATCGTTACTCCCGCCGAGGTAGGTGGAGTAGAAGAGGGCCGAGCCCCCCGCGCTGAGCTTCGCCACGAAGGTATCCCCTCCGCCCACTAAGGCACCCTGCAACGGGTTGACCGTGGGGAAATCGTGCGAACCGGTAACACCCGTGACGTAGGCATTCCCCGCGCTATCGACGGCAATGCCTTTTCCAACATCACCGCCACTCCCCCCGAGGTAGGTGGAATAGACGAGGGCGGAGCCCCCCGCGTTGAGCTTCGTCACGAAGGCATTGAAATAGCCAGGTGGGCCCGCCAAGTTACCCTGTAGCGGGTTAACCGTGGGGAAATTAGCCGAATCGGTACGCCCCGTGATGTAGGCATTCCCCGCGCTGTCGACGGCAATGCCGTATCCGACTTCGCCGTAATAAAGGCTACTGCCACTCCCGCCGAGGTAGGTGGAATAGAGGAGGGCGGAGCCCCCCGCGTCCAGCTTCGCCACGAACGCATCCTGTCGGCCCGCCCGTGCACCCTGCAGCGGGTTGACCGTGGGGAAATCGTTCGAATAGGTAACCCCCGTGACGTAGGCATTCCCCGCGCTGTCGACGGCAATGCCCGATCCGAATTCACCGTAATACCCACTGTCACTCCCACCGAGGTAGGTGGAATAGATGAGGGCGGAGCCCCCCGCGTTCAGCTTCGCCACGTAGGCATCCAAGGTGCCCGCCAACGTACCCTGCAGCGGGTTGACCGTGGGGAAATCGTTCGAATAGGTAGCCCCCGTGACGTAGGCATTCCCCGCGCTGTCGACGGCAATGCCCATGGTGTCGTCAAGTGCATACTCATGGCCACTCCCCCCGAGGTAGGTGGAATAGACGAGGGCCGAGCCCCCCGCGTTCAGCTTCGCCACGAAGGCATCCTGTCGGCCCGCCCTGGCACCCTGCACCGGGTTGACCGTGGGGAAATCGTTCGAATAGGTAACCCCCGTGATGTAGGCATTCCCCGCGTTGTCGATGGCAATGCCGAATCCACCATCAGATTTACCTCCCCCAAGGTAGGTGGAATAGACGAGGGCGGAACCCCCCGCGTTCAGCTTCGTCACAAAGGCATCGAATCCCCCCACCAAGACACCGAAATTTGAGGGATTGGTATACCCCGTGACGTAGGCATTCCCCGCGCTGTCGACGGCTATGCCCGATCCAGCATCACCGCCACTCCCCCCGAGGTAAGTGGAATACACCAGCACCGGGTCGATGACCAAGGGCTGGGTCTTGTCATACGCCGCCACCTGAAAACCAAGTTGCGGCCTGTCATTCCGCTGACCAGGGTGTAGGACGTACCGGCCCTCAATCGCGCGCCGCGCGCCGTTCACCTCTTGATAGACCGATGGCTTATGCAGGCGTACCTCACCGTCCGTTCCGTGCGTGAGGTGCAGCACTAGGTCACCGTGCGCGTCGAGGTCTAGTTTTTCAGCACCTTGAAAGACGAGTCGGATAGTCTTGGGATCGGCCCCCGGTGCGACCACGAAGTCATGCTCCAATTGCCGCTGGTTGCCGTAATACACCAGGTCGATGCCGGGGTACACGTGTTCATACCGAACCTGGGCATAGGTCGGGACGTTGGTGCGCCATTGCTTCGGGTCGTTGCCGCGGAGGTAGTTGACCTTGCCGGGTAGCGCATCGGCGCCGGAAATCCGCGGTTTGGGATTGGCGCCGATGAGCTGCATGCGAAGGACGGAGCGCGGCTGCGTGTCTTGATCGCGGTGCCCGCTTGACGCTGGCTGCGTCATGCCGGCGGAAGCCGGCATCCAGTCTCTTTGTGCCTGGAACTCCCTGGATTCCGGGTCGCGGCCTGCGGCCTGGCCCGGAAGGACGGGTGTCTCGGAAGGCTTGTCTCTACTCGCCGTCGTCTTGTGCAAGGCGAGCACCGCCTCGGTGGGCGTCAGAAACACCGTGTAGCCCGATCCCCGGGACAGGAATCTCACCGGCTCGCCGGTCTGCCCGCGATTCTCCTCGAAGCTCAAGGGCAGCTTGCCGTAGGTCTCGACCAGCCGGGCCTTGGTGGCGGGACTCGCTGCGGCCGGAGAAGGCGCCGCAAGCGTTTCCGGTTGGAACCCCATGGCCAGGATGAGGAAGCCGGCCATCGCCCACTGCACCTTCATTACTTGGTTCATGATTTCTCCTTCACGTATCCTCGCATAGCCCCTTCCCCCTGGCAGGGGGAAGGCCGGGATGGGGGTTGAGCGTCAAGAGACAACGCCCCCCATACTACCGCTTTCACCTCTTCAAGGGGATTCAATACCGCATGATTCCGGAAGCGCAACACTCGAAACCCGCGCGCTGCAAGCCATTCTGCCCGCCGCCGGTCCTTTTTATAATTAGCCCACTCCCATTCCCCACGGTCTCCCCCATCCCCCTCGATGACCCATCGAGCTTCCGGACCAACGAATCCAGCACGTAACGCCCCGAGGGAGACGGCGGCAGAAGTTGCCGCCTTCCACTCTGGCGTGTGGTACGGGGCCTGGCGGTGGATTCCCGGCCAGTTGTCTTTGCTGGTGTAACTGCATATAGTTACTCTCCGTGTCTAAGACTTGAAAACTGCTGGATAAGGCCCGCCGGAACCCCGGAGGATTGCCTTTCGATGAGTTCAAGACACTGTTGGCGCGCTCTGAATGGGCGTTCGATCACCAAACAGGTAGTCACGAGATCTGGTACTCGTCCGGGCGCCGCCGCCTTTCGATCCAGCCGGCCGACAATGGAAAGGCAAAGGCCTACCAGGTCAGGCAATTTCTGAAGCTATTGGAGGAGGAAGAGAGCGATGAAGGAC
>JBOIDW010000404.1:0-1900 GCA_050740655.1 Gammaproteobacteria bacterium
GAGGCTCAATGGCTCTTCCAGGTCGAAGTAGTCTCCGCTTCGATCCGCTGCGAGCCCTTTAGCGACCGTAGTCTTACCGCATTGGCGCGGGCCAAGGAGCGCAACGATGGGCCTCGCGCGGAGCGCCGCGCGCACCTTGTCAGTAAGCGATTCTCGCGGTAAGAGCTTGGCCACTATCCTTGAATTTTGAGCAGAGAGCGCTCAAAAAGCAAGGATGCACGCGCTTCCCGGCATGTCGCGAGGGGGGGGCTAGTGTCTCGTCCGTTTCGTAGTAATAGTAGATCTAACCCACGCCCCCCCGGGGAAAGCGTTCGGCCGGATGAGGGCGCGCTTCGGATTCAGGCTGCGCCCAGAGATTAGAGATACCGGGGCAGTCCCGGGATTTTCGCTGCACTCGCTTCGGGCTACGTGCAGCTTGTTAATTGCCGTGTTCCCGCCCGAAAATTGATATTACCCGCCTAATTATGCACAATCTGAACAACGAAAGTGCAGATTGTGCATAATGATCCCGCGCCACTTGGCTCCGCTCCTCAGGACCGCCGCAGCACAATACCCCATCGTGTCCGTCACCGGTCCCCGTCAGTCCGGCAAAACGACCCTCGTTCGAGCGACATTTCCCGCCTATGATTATGTGTCGCTGGAAGCGCCGGACCATCGTGCTTTCGCGCTCCACGACCCGCGCGGCTTTCTCCGCCAGTTCGACGGTCCGGTGATCTTGGATGAAGTCCAGAAAACGCCGGAGATGTTTTCTTACCTCCAAGGTGTGGTCGATGAAGAGCAACAGCGGGGACGGCAGCAAGCATTGAGAAAAAAGGACCATGACCCTCGGCTTCCGTCCCATTGGTCCCGACGACCAGGTCTTCCTCCTTGAGGTCTATGCCAGCACCCGCCGGGAGGAGCTGGCACTGACGGATTGGGACGAAGATAAAAAGGCGCGTTTCCTCCAGATGCAGTTCTCCTCCCAGCACCAGTACTACCAGGACTACTACACCGAGACCGACTTTCTCATCATTCTCCTGGATGAACTTCCCGTCGGACGCCTCTACCTCGCCCGCTGGCCGGGTGAGATCCGCATCGTAGACCTCGCCCTCCTGCCGGCCCATCGAAATGCGGGGATCGGCACGCGGATATTAAGGGACATGCTGGCCGAGGCCACCCTCGCCGGCAAGCCGGTCCGTATCCATGTGGAAAAGCTCAATCCCGCCCTACGGCTCTATGAACGCCTGGGCTTTACCCGAATCGCCGACAAGGGGGTCTATTGGTTCCTGGAATGGACATCGTAGCCGCGCAACCTCTCAGGTAAAAATCGCTTCGTAGCGCGCGCCCTCTCCATCGACGCCGATAGGTACCAGAAATAGATCTAACACCCCTAAGCTCCGATGCTCTAGCGGGTAGATCTTCTGCATGAGCACGGGCGCCTTGGGTCCGCGGAACACCAGCGAGAACGGCTCCCGCTCGGCGCGGGGGTGTTTATGACCCAGACCATTGACCTCCGCGAGCTCCATTTCGATGGACCCTGCAATGACAAATCCCTCGTTGAGGCAATCAACCCAGAGCTCTTTGGTCAGCGTCTCCAGCATGCGAACGGCGATTCGGCGGACCGGTTGATATTAGACCTAGCGCCGTGATGGAAGAGTAGCCGCTTTTCGATCGCCTGAAAATGGGGCTCTTCTACACGCTAGGCCAGACCGACTATCCCATCTCTAGAAAAGCATCACGGATGCGATCGCAGGCCCAATTCAACTCGGTCTCGGTAATGATGAGCGGCGGAGCCAGGCGGATCACGCTTTCGCGGGTATCTTTGGTGAGGATGCCGTGGGAGGCGAGCCGGATACAGAGGTCGCGTGCCGAAAAGCGCCCGGTGTCGATCTCGACGCCGATGAATAGACCCTTGCCGCGT
>JBOIDW010000405.1:0-18029 GCA_050740655.1 Gammaproteobacteria bacterium
CGGATACGTACACGACGGGCGACGCGGCCGGCAAGTTCAATACCAACGAGCTAACCGAGTGCGGTGACGTCAATGCTGCTACCAGTACCAGCCGGGTGACCTTCAGCGCGCTCACCACCGCACAGAAAAAGAACTACGCCACTTGGTATACGTACTACCGCAAGCGTGTGTACGTATTGAAGCGTGCGGTCACCGAGTTGACCCAAGGCTCCGGGGCACGCATGGGACTGGGTACGCTGCATAACAACAACTCTGTCGGGACCCTGATCAAGGACGTCGATGACATCTCCGTGCCCATCGACGCGACGGCCCAGGCCAACAAGGCGGCGCTGATCCAAAACATCCTTAAGATTGCTCCCAGCTCCGCTACGCCACTCCATAACGCCTTGGACAATGCCGGGAAGTACTATTCCGGCATCTCGCAGACCGGCTTGTTCGGCGCCGCGCCGACGCATAGCACTAGCGAGACGATAAGCGCCTTGTCGCCCATCCTCAAAAATTCGCTGGGCGGCTCTTGCCAGCAGAACTTCACCATCCTGATGACGGACGGGTACTACAACGGCAGCTATTCCGGTACCAACGTCGGCGACGCAGACAGCAACAAGAACACCAAATTCGATGGCCCTCCCTACGCGGACAACACCAAGACCAGCACCAACGTGTCCACCACGGGTACGTTAGCGGACATCGCCATGCACTACTATGAAAAGGACCTGCAGGCCGGTCTCCAGAATCTGGTGCCGGTTACCGCGGGGGTCGACGAGGCCATCCACCAGCACATGGTGACCTATACCGTGGCCTTCGGGCTGACGGGCACGCTGGACCCGTTCGGAACCAAGACGGCAACCAATGCCGACACGGACCCGAAAGCCGCAGGGTTTGTCTGGCCGGTGGGAAAGGACGACGATCCCAAGGCGCTCGATGATCTATGGCACGCCGCCTATGACGGGCGCGGCCGGTTTTTGAGCGCCAAGGACGCGCAAGGACTCATTAATGCATTGAACGACGCCTTCGCCGATATCGCCGGTCTGGTGGGTTCGGCCTCGGCGGTCGCCGTAAACACCACCTCCTTGCAGACCGATACCCGCGTGTATCAGTCATTGTTTCGCAGCCAGGAGTGGTCGGGCAAGCTAAGGTCACTCACCATCGATCCGGCCACTGGCAAGATTGGCAGCGAGGTGTGGGAGGCGGGCGCCCAGCTCAACCTACAGAACTACGATACAGGCCGCGCTATCATCGCCTATAATCCGAACCTCGTCCCGCGGGACGCCGTACCGTTTCGGTGGGCCGGCATCGGCGCCGCGAACCAAGCGGCCCTGAACGACAACCCGAATACCGGTGCCGTGGATAATGACGGTCAGGGTGCCGCACGGCTCGATTACCTGCGTGGCGATATCACCAACGAAGGGGCTGGTAATAATTATAGGCTCCGCAACGGCAAGCTGGGCGATATCGTGCATACGGCACCGGTCCACGTCGGTGCACCGAACGACATCTATCGCGACGACCTCGAGCCGGCCGCATACTCGAATTTCGTGACCGCCAACGAGATGCGCCCGCCCATGGTGTATGTCGGCGCGAACGATGGCATGCTGCATGGTTTCGATGCGGATACCGGTGTGGAGAAGATCGCCTATGTGCCGGGGGCACTGATGCCGTACCTAGGTAAGCTGACCTCGACCAACTACACGCACCGTTACTACGTCGATGGCCAGTTGCGGGCGATAGATGCCTTTTTAGCGAGTGCCTGGCATACCGTCCTGACGGGCACCCTCGGTGCCGGCGGCCAAGCGGTATTTGCGCTCGATGTCACGGATCCCGGCGTCCTTTCCGAGGCGAACGCCGCATCGATCCTGATGTGGGAATTCAGCGACGCCGATGACAAAGACCTGGGCTATACCGTCGGTGCCGCGCCGGTGGTCCGGATGGCGAACGGTAAATGGGCGGCCGTCGTCGGTAACGGCTACAACAATACCGAGGCCGACGGGAATGCCAGCACCACGGGTTACGCCGTGTTGTATCTGCTGTTCCTGGAGGACGGCATGGATGGCGTTTGGACGCCCGGTACCGACTACATCAAGCTGAGCACCAACTCGGGGACCGTAGCCGTACCGAATGGCCTTGCCGAGCCCGCCCCCGTCGATTACCAGGGTGACGATATCGTCGATTACGTCTATGCCGGCGACCTCAAAGGCAACGTGTGGAAGTTTGACGTGCGTGACGTCAATCCGAGCAATTGGAAGGTCGCTTACACGGCAGGGCCTAATCCCGCCCCGTTGTTCAAGGCGGTGAGCAGCTCCGGGGCCGACCAGCCCATCACCACCGCCCCCGAGGTGGGCGACCATCCCGAAGGCCGGACCGGCGTCGTGGTATACGCGGTGACCGGCAAGTACCTGGAGAACGGCGATAACGTCGCCACCGGCCAGACCACGCAATCGGTCTACGGGCTATGGGATCGTTTCGAGGTTGGCGGCGCATTCAATGCGTTCGATCGCGGCGATCTCTTGCAGCAGCAGATCTTGCAGGAGGTCGGCGTAGGATATGATTCGGACGGCGACGGGGTAAACGATACGACCGTGGAGTTTCGCGTCATATCGAAGAATCCGATAAAATGGTATACGGGCAACACTACGCCGCCCCCGAGTCCTACCGAGTTTCTGGGTTGGTATATGGACCTCTACAACACCCAGGGCGGAAACACCAACAACTACGGCGAGCGGGGCGTGACGAACCCCCTGCTACGCGGCGAACGGCTGTTGTTTACCACGCTGCTGCCGAGTGATGACCCGTGCAAGTTCGGCGGTGACGGATGGCTGATGGAACTCGACGTTGCAAGCGGGGGGCAACTGGCGTTCGCACCGTTCGACTTGAATGACGACGGCCAATTCTCCCAAGACGATTTCATAGACCTTGACGGCGACGGTAAGGGCGATGTACCTCCCGGCGGCGTGAAACTCGGCGGGCAGGGTTCGTCGCCCGTAGTCCTCAGCGACGGTGGCGGAGGCAGCAGCGGGGGCGGCGGAGCACCGTCCGAGCTAAAGCTCATCAGCCTCTCGAATGGCCAGGTCAAACCGGTGAAGAACAACCCGGGTCCCGGCCAAGAAGGCCGGCAGTCGTGGCGTCAGATGCGCTGAGAGTATGCCGAGACACGGTCGGTGCCCGTCGGGGCACCGACCCGGTAGTGTGGGTACCGCTGTTGAGATGTTCTTGACGCGGAGCGCTTAGAGCGGAGGCTTAGTAAGGATGAAAACTTGTAATCGAACCACCAGGCGGAATGCCGCGGGCTTTACTCTCATCGAGGTTATGATTGCGGTGGCGGTGGTCGGGATCGTGGCGAGTATCGCCGTGCCGAGCTATCGTCAGTTCGTGCTGCGCTCGAATCGCGCCGAAGGAAAGACGCTATTGTTGGAGGCCGCGACCCGGCAGGAACGCTTTTTTGCCGACAACGGCACCTATACCATTACCGACGTGCGCCCGGTCGGTTGCGCTCCACCGGCCTGCGGCCTGAACCTTGCCACCGCGACCAGCGAGAACGGCAAATACACCTTGGTAGTCGCTGCGCCGACGCTTGCGTGTCCCATCAGCACCTGTTTTTCCATGAGCATTACCCCGGTCGCGGGCATGGGACAAACCGAGGATACGGCCTGCCTGTCTTATACGGTGGATTCCCTCGGTCAAAAGACGGCAACGAAATCGGGGGGGGCGGATAACACCGCCATCTGTTGGGACTAGCGGCTGAAACTGACATCGCGAGCCACCACGGCCACGCGATCGGCTAATGTCTTTATAGGCCGCAACCGCTGACTGACCGTTGCGTGTCCCTAAGGCGAGGACCGCATCGGCCTTGGACGGGCAACCTGTCGCGGGGTTAATCAGCACATTCAAGCGCCACTGGTAATAGCCTAACCAGGTCCCCGACCCCAGTTCTCATGAGCGAACGGGCTCAGAGTCCATGGGCCTGCCCTACTGCCAACGGTTTCTGCTGCAACACCACAGCCAGGGCAAAAAATGCCGAATGGTTGTGGCGCCGACCTCCCTACTCGTAAGATCGCAATCGACACGACATCGTAGCGACAGCGAGCATAGTGCCCGAAGAACGCCCACCAAGAGTAGCCGAGGACCTACGCCTGTGCGCCCTGGGCCGGTCCGTCATCGAGACGGAGACGGAGGCCATTGCGGCGCTACGTACCCGCATCGACGAGCGCTTCGTCACCGCTTGCCGGCATATGCTCGGCTGCACGGGACGCATCGTGGTGCTGGGGATGGGTAAGTCGGGCCATATCGGCGGCAAGATCGCCGCGACCCTCGCCAGCACCGGCACCCCGGCCTTCTTTGTGCACCCGGGCGAGGCCAGCCACGGCGACATGGGCATGATCACCGCCAAGGACGTGGTATTGGCCCTGTCCAATTCCGGCGAGACCCAGGAACTGGTCATCCTGCTGCCCTTGATCAAGCGTTTGGGCGTTCCGCTCATCACCCTGACCGGCAATCCGCGCTCGACGCTGAGCCTGGCGGCATCGGTCAATATCGACGTCAGCGTCGGCAAGGAGGCCTGCCCGCTCGGCCTCGCGCCGACCTCCAGCACCACCGCGGCGCTGGCCATGGGCGATGCACTCGCCATCGCATTGCTGGAGGCGCGCGGTTTCAGCGCCGAGGACTTCGCCATGACCCATCCCGGCGGCAATCTAGGCCGCCGCCTGCTGTTGCGCATCGGCGATCTGATGCACACGGGTGAGGCCATGCCGACGGTAGCGCAGGAGGCCTTGTTGCGTGAGGCCCTGGTCGAAATGTCCCGCAAGGGGCTCGGCATGACCGCCGTGCTGCATGCCGAAGGCCGCGTAGCCGGGGTCTTTACCGATGGTGATCTACGCCGCGCCCTGGACCGCGGCGTAGACGTGCACCGCGCCCGCATGGCGGAGGTCATGACCCGCACGGCCACCACCGTTGCGGCCCATCTGCTGGCTGCCGAGGCCGTGGCCATCATGCAACAGCGGCGCATCAACGCATTGCTGGTCACGGATGCCGAGCAAAGGCTTGTCGGCGTGCTCAATATGCATGACCTCTTGCGCGCCGGCGTGGTCTAGTCGCGGCACATGCCCTTGGATCAGGCCTACGATGCCGAGGCGCGGGCGCGCGCCGCGCGCGTGCGCCTCGTGGTCTTCGATTGCGATGGGGTGTTGACGGACGGCGGCCTGGTCCTGAGTGACAGCGGCGAGGAGCACAAGGTGTTCAATAGCCGCGACGGTCAGGGCTTGGTGATGCTGCGGGAGAGCGGTATCGAGGTGGCCGTCATCTCCGGCCGTACTTCGCCGGCCGTCAGCACGCGGATGGCGGATCTGGGAATTGCGTACGTCTTTCAAGGCCGCCACGACAAGCTTGCGACCTTGGAGGCCTTATTGCAGCGCTTGGAGATCAGCGCCTCGGAGATGGCCTACATGGGCGACGACCTCCCGGACCTGCCGCCGATGCGCCGTGCGGGACTCGCAGTGGCCGTTGCCGATGCCCACGCGCTGGTCCTGCGCCAGGCCCATTGGTGTACGCGGCGCCCCGGCGGGCGCGGCGCGGCGCGCGAGCTATGCGAGCTCATCCTGGAGGCGCGCGGTCTCATGGCCGGGCATCTGGCGCGCTATTTAGGGATAACCGGGGAGCCACCGTGAGTACCCCGTGGTTGCAACGCCTATGTATCGCAAGCATTCTATTGGCCGGCCTCGCCGTGAGCACTTGGTTGCGCTATCGTCTGGAGCAGGACAGTCTCCCGGAGGGCACACCGGCGCAGCAGGAACCCGACGCCTACATGGAGGCATTTACCCGCACGGACATGGATGGGCAGGGTCGAGTCAAGTCACGCCTCCAGGCCAGGCGCATGCTGCACTTTCCGGCGGATGGCGCGACCCGGCTCACTGAGCCGAACATGCAATTGCATGAGGAGGACCAGCGAGTGAGGCCTTGGCACGCCCGTTCCGACTACGCGTGGGTGAGCGGCGAGCAAGACGTAGTCCTGATGTATGGCGACGTGCGGATCTGGCGCAATGACGGGCAAGGACAACGGGAGATCGAGGTACGCAGCGAGGACCTGCGGGTGCTCCCCGGACTCCGGTACGCGGAAACGGATACCAAAGCGGTTATCCTGTCGCCCCAACGCGTGACCAAGGGCGTCGGGATGCGTGCCAATCTGGCCACCAGTCAATTGGATCTATTGAACGATGTACATACCCGCCAAGCGCCTGACCAAGAATCGCGCCGCGCCCGTTAGTATTGCGCTATGCCTGCTGGCGAGCGCGCCGGTCTGGGCACTCTCCAGCGATAGCGAGCAACCTATGCAGATCGAATCGGATAGCGTCGAAATCGATGACCAGCTGCGAGTCGCCATCTATCGGGGCGACGTGGTCGTCACGCAGGGCACGATCCGCTTTACCGGCCACACCATGACCGTCAAATACGGCGAAGGCCGGGCCGTTACGGAGATCCTGATGGAGGGCCGCCCCGCAACCTTCAAACAGCGCCCGGATAACGCCGAAGAGGACTTTTACGCCGAGTCGCTCAAGATGCGGCAGGACAAGCAAAAGGAACTGATATACCTCATCGATAAGGCCAAGGTGATACAGCCCGGCGGGCAGGTTTACACCAGCCCCAGCATCACCTACGACACGCGCCGCAACTTTCTTACGGCGAGCAAGGGCGAGGGGGTTGCGGCGAGCGGGGAGAACGCGCGGGTCAAGATTATTCTGCCGCCCGACAAGAAGAATGACCAGGGCCGGCGGGGCAAGAACAAGAAACCCCGTTCGCCGTAAGCCGCCTAGGGACCCCCTTGCCACCTACGTTGAAACCGGTCCGGGCCCTAGCCCCCGGCGCGCACCGGCTGGCCGGCCGCGCGGGGCTGGATCATCCCGCCCCCGAGCTGCGTACCGTGAGTGTGCTCGATGCCCATCATCTGTCCAAGCGCTACGCGACACGCACGGTCGTCAACGACGTGAGCCTCAAGGTCCAGAGCGGGGAGATCGTCGGCCTCTTGGGCCCGAACGGCGCCGGCAAGACTACCTGCTTCTATATGATTGTCGGGCTCATCCGCAGCGACCAGGGCCGCATCGAGCTCGACGGCCGCGACATCACCCACTTACCGATCGACGCCCGCGCCGTGCTGGGGCTGGGATATTTGCCGCAGGAGTCCTCGATCTTTCGCAAGCTCAGCGTACAGGACAACATCCTCGCCGTTCTGGAGGTGGTGCCGGGACTGGACCGCCATCAACGCAAGCAACAAATGGAGGACCTGCTGCACGAACTGCACATCGCTCAGGTGCGCAATAACCTGGGCGAGACGCTGTCCGGCGGCGAGCGGCGCCGTACCGAGATCGCTCGCGCCTTGGCCACGCGCCCGCGCTTCATGCTCCTCGACGAGCCCTTCGCCGGTGTCGATCCGCTCTCGGTGCTGGACCTGCAAAGGATCATCAAGCATCTGGCGTCGCTCGGGATCGGGGTGCTCATCACCGATCACAATGTGCGCGAGACGCTGAATATCTGCGACCGCGCCTATATCGTCAATGACGGCGCGCTCATTGCCGAAGGCGGACCGGACGCCATTCTCGCCAACGAGCAGGTGCGCAGCGTGTACCTGGGGGATGGGTTCAGCCTCTAGCCGCCAGGCCCAGACACAGGGCTTCAAGCTCCAGCCACGGATCACCGGGCTCGACACCCTTGCTGACCCGCTCCAGCCGTTCGGCGGCGAGCATCAAGCGCCTGAGCTCCGCCAATCCCAGCCTCGCGATCGCCTTCTGCACCAGCGGCTGGTGTTTTTCCCAGACCTGGTAGCGCTCGCAGAGGCGAGCAAGACCCTCTCCCGCCGCCAGTCCGAAGGCGACCCGATTGAGTCTCCGCAGCTCGCGGGTGACGACCCAGGCGATCAAGACCGGCTCCGCGCCGGCCGCGCGCAGGCCGCGCAGGACCCGCTCCAGCGGCGGGGCGTCGCCTTGCAAGATGGCATCGGCGAGGTCGAAGGCCTGATAATGACTGCTATCCGAAACCGCGGCCACGACATCGGCCAGCGCTACCGTCCCGGACAGGCCCAGGAGCACGAGCTTCTCGAGCTCCTGATGGGCCGCGAGCAGGTTATTTTCGACCCGCTCGGCGATGAACAACGCCACCCGTCGATCGATCTGCAAGTCGTGGCGCTGTGCACGCCGGATGATCCAGTCCGGCAGGCGCGCGGCCGGCACGTTATACGCCTCAACCGCCACCGCGTGTGCCAGCAGGCGCCGGTACCAGGACCTGGATCTGGTCTTGGTGTCCAGCTTCGGTACGATGACCACTAAGGTCACGTGCGGCCGCGGCTGTACGACGCAGGCCTCCAGCGCGGCACCGGCCTCACTCCCCGGGGTGCCCTCTTTGAGCCGGACCTCCAGGTAACGCCGCGGGCTGAATAGCGACGGGCTATCGAGGTCCAAGGGGAGTTCGTCCCACCGATAGCCGGAGCCCTCGGCCAGTACCGTGCGTTCGTCGATCCCCGCGCGCCGCGCCGCGGCACGCAACAGGTCCAGGCCCTCCGCCACTTGCAGCGGTTCATCGCCGGCAATGAGATACAACGGCGCCAGCCCGCGGCGTTCGATGTCGGCCCTGAGTTGCTCGGGTTGCACGCGGACCGCTTACGGGGTGTTACGGATAAGCCTCCGTCGTGCGCTGTCGCAGCCGGCGAAGAAGGCGATAATGACGACGATCGATACTGCCATGAGCGCGTGCCGTGTGATTGGCCTGTGACCGCAACGCTAAGACGCTTGGTCCAAATGATCAAGCACTCACCACGGCGGGCGATATGCCGGCGGACGTGCGCCTTCCTGCCGCACGCTTGGGAAATGCCGAGCCAGGCGTGTACGCTTGCCCGGCATTTACCTGATCGCACCACGTGAGCGCTGCTCCGAATACGGACTGGCTGCGTATCGCCAACCGCGTGCTCGTTCTGGGCATGCTGCTGGAAGTGATGCTACTGGTGCTGGATTACGTCTTGAATTACCGGCTCGGTGCGGCCATCGGCCCGCTACGGCGAGTGTTCAATGTCACGCGCGAGGACAGCGCGGCGTCCTGGCTGGGCAATAGTCAGACGCTGCTCGCGGGGCTGACCGCTTGGTGGATACGGCGCATGCTTGCGGCGCGCAATGCCCGGCACGGCCGGGGGGGCTGGCGGGTCGTGTGGGTCCTGTTTCTCTACCTGGCCGTGGACGACGGGGTGCAGCTCCACGAGCGCTTAGGCAGCGCGGCCTATTACCTGCCCGAGTCGCCGATTCCGTTGTTGCAGGCATTTCCGAGCTACCCCTGGCAGGTGCTGTTCGTGCCGGTATTCGGCGTGCTCGGGTTATACGTGTTGGTGTTCCTATGGCGCGACCTGGGCGGCGGCGCGCTGCGCTTTATGGTTGTTGCCGCCATGGGCCTGCAAGGCCTGGCCATTATCCTGGATTTTTTCGAGGGCCTCGCGCCCGATGACCCGCTCAACCTGTACCGCATGATCGCCGAGCGGCTCGATCCCGCCGCCTTCGAGACGGTCCGGCACTTCGGCAAGGCCGGGGAGGAGACCATCGAGATGATGGCGATCACTCTATATTGGCACGTGTTCTTGCGCCGGCTCGCCGCGCTGGCCGCGGACCATCGAGACTCAGCGGCGAGTGCCGAGTGCGGTCCCGGAAACGCCACGACGGTCTTTCCCAACGGTTAAGGTGCTACGATATTGACGACTGTCGTCCGCCTTTGGGGGACCTCTACCCGTTAGATTGTTAAATGTCGAATCTAGCGCTATGCCCTCGTGAACCGATTACGCGACCACCCCCGACGCTCACTCGCCAGCGGGTAGGCTACGCTTAGGGTTATGGCATCCGTAGTCTCGACGAAGGTCTACGCAGCCGCTCGAACCACGGCGCAAACCCTGCGCATCACCGAGATCTTTTTCTCAATCCAGGGTGAAAGCACGCGCGCCGGTCTGCCGACGGTGTTCGTGCGCCTGACCGGTTGCCCCTTGCGCTGCCGTTATTGCGACACCGCCTACGCCTTTCATGGGGGAACGCGTATGTCCTGCGATGCGGTATTAAGCGAGGTGGCGCAGTACGACACCCGCTACGTCACCGTGACCGGTGGCGAACCGCTGGCCCAAGGCGCTTGCCTGACGCTGCTCACCCGGCTCTGCGATCTCGGTTACCGGGTGTCGCTCGAAACCGGTGGCGCCTTGGATATCGCCGGCGTCGATGCGCGCGTGATGAAGGTCGTGGACCTCAAGACCCCGGGCTCCGGTGAAGAAGCCAAGAACCGCTACCAGAACATTCAATACTTAACGGCCCAAGACCAGATCAAGATCGTCATCTGCGATCGGGAGGACTATGAATGGGCCAAAGCAAGGCTGCGCGAGATAACGCCCGCCTGCGAGGTATTGCTCTCGCCCAGTGCCGTTCAGCTTGCGGCGGCGGAACTGGCCGACTGGATACTGGCCGACCGCTTGCCGGTGCGTTTCCAGATGCAGTTGCACAAGGTGCTTTGGGGTGATGTCCCCGGCCGCTGACGCACCGGCGGCGGTGGTCTTGCTGTCCGGCGGACTGGATTCCTGCACGGCGCTGGCCCTCGCCCGCGAGTCGGGTTTTCGTTGCTATGGCCTCACTGTCGACTATGGCCAACGGCATCGCATCGAACTGGAGGCCGCCCGGCGCTTGGCGCAGGCCGCGGGGGTAATCGAGCACAAGACCGTGACGGTGGACCTGACGGCGATCGGCGGCTCGGCGCTCACCGATGCGGCGATCGCGGTCCCGGAGTCACCCAGCCCGGGGATCCCGGTGACCTACGTACCGGCCCGCAACACCGTGCTGTTGGGACTGGCCCTGGGCTGGACCGAGGTGTTGGGCGCGGCCGACATCTTCATCGGCGTGAACGCAGTGGATTATTCGGGTTATCCCGATTGCCGGCCGGAATTCATCTCCGCGTTTGAGCACCTGGCGCGGCTTGCAACCAAGGCCGGGGTCGAAGGGCAGCCGCTACGCATCCACGCACCGCTCATCCGCTGGAGCAAGGCACGCATCATCGCCGAGGGAATACGCTTAGGGATCGACTATTCCTTGACGGTGTCGTGCTACCAACCCGACCCCAACGGCCGCGCCTGCGGCCGCTGCGATGCCTGCGGGTTCCGTGCCGAGGGCTTCCGTGCGGCCGGCGTTCCCGATCCGACACGCTATCTTGCCTCACCCGCTCCCGCACGGCGAGGTCCGGATTGACTTTAGCGCCCCTTGGTCTTGACCACCGGGCTGCCGCTCCCGAGCACAAGCGGGTCCGGGTCGTCCTTGTCTGGCACGGACTGAGGTCCCAGCACCGCCTTGCGCAGCATGATGAGCTCGCGCTTGACCAGATGACCCAAGGACTCCAGGGAGGATTGCAAGGCATCGATCCGCTCGTTGCCACCCGGCACCGTCCCCTCTTCCCGTGCGCCTGGCCCGGGGACCCGAGCCGCGCCCGGATTCACGTACGTGACACCCTGCCTCTCGTCGGTCACGCCGGAGAGGTCTTCCTTGCGCAGGTCGTTGCTGACGGTATCCAACACCTTGGAGTCAATGGTGTGCTTGCCTTCCAAGGCCGCGTAGAGCAGCAGGCGCTCGCACAGGACGTTGATCCGACGCGGGATCCCCTGCGTGTACCGGTGCACGGCGGCGTAGACCGCGTCCTCGATCACGGGGTCTTTTTGCCAGCCCACGACCCGCAAGCGGTGCTCGATATATTCCTTGGTCTCGGCCGCACCCAGGGGCCGCAGGTGATAGGCGGCGATGACCCGTTGGCGCAACTGCACGAACTGCGGGGCACGCATGATCGAGCGAAACTCTTTCTGCCCGAGCAGAAAGCTCTGCACCAAGGGCCGTCCGCGGAATTCGAAGTTTGACAGCATGCGTAGCTCCTCGATCGAGCGCGGCGGGAGATTCTGCGCTTCATCGACGATCAGCAAGACCCGCTTGCCCTCCTGGGCGGTGTGCCGAAAAAAGGACTCCAGCGCCTTCAACAGCACACCCTTGGGGCGCCCCTCGACAGGCAGGCCGAATTCCGCGGCCACCACACGCACCAGGTCCTCGGCCTCGATCTGGGTGGTAACGACCTTGCCGACCACGACGTCCTTCGCTCGCAGCATCCCGCAGAGCGCCATGGCCAGCGTGGTCTTGCCGGTCCCGACGTCCCCGGTTACCACGATAAACCCCTCGCCCTGGCTCACCCCGTACATCAGATAGGACAGTGCACGCTTATGGCTATGGCTGTTGAAAAACAAGCGCGGGTCCGGGCTCAAGCGGAACGGCTTGTCCTTAAACTTGAAAAACGTGTCGTACATGTGCGACCCCGAGCGTATCGCCCCGTCAGCCCGTCTAGCGGTATGCGGGGGTGAGGACCAATTATAAGGTATGTTACAGGAAGCCTGGCCTCAGACCGCTATGTCTAGGACCACAGGCCGGCGTAATCGTCACCCCTGCGCGGGCCGGCATCGCCTACTTATCGGCCGTCCGGGTCTGTTGCGCACCCGGCCACCCGCGAGCCCAACTCGCTGCGATTATCGGTCAAGGAGTGACAGGTCGCCCGCGCGCAATGAGTTGGGCACTGTACCGCGCTCGGGGGGCCATGGTCGGAATGGCCGTTGCTCTCGACAAACGCATCGGCCTTCGGCCACCATAACCTGATAATTAGCCTGGAGAGTAACCTATGTGCGGTATCGTCGGTGGCGTCGCCCAGCGCGACGTCATTCCTATCCTGGTCGAAGGTCTCAAACGTCTCGAATACCGCGGTTACGACTCCGCGGGGCTCGCCGTGGTGAACAGCGAGCATCGGCTCGAGCGGACGCGCATGCTGGGCAAGGTGAAGGCCCTGGAGCAGGCCATCGAGGAGAACCCGATCGCCGGTACGGTCGGCATCGCCCATACCCGTTGGGCCACCCACGGGCAGCCCAGCACCCGCAATGCCCATCCGCATGTCTCCAACAATACCGTCGCCCTGGTGCATAACGGCATCATCGAGAACCATGCCGAGCTTCGCGAGCACCAGCGCGCACAAGGCTACGTGTTCAGCTCCGAGACCGATACCGAGGTCGTCGTGCATCAAGTCCATGCCTTCATGACGGCCGGCAGGGACCTGCTGGAGGCGGTCTTCGATGCCTGTGCCACCCTCAAAGGGGCCTACGCCCTGGCCATCATCGCCACCAGCGATCCGGGGCGCCTAGTGGTCGCCAGGCGCGGCAGCCCGCTAGTCATCGGCATCGGGATAGGCGAGCACTTCATCGCCTCGGATGTCTTCGCGCTGCTGCCCGTGACGCAGCGTTTCATCTTTCTGGAAGAGGGTGACGTGGCGGAGATCCGCCGCGACGGCATCCGTATCTTCGACCAGGCCCGCACACCGGTGCACAGGCGCGCGTCGATCTCGCAGCTCTCGCCCGATGCGGTGGACAAGGCCGGCTATCGGCATTACATGCAGAAGGAGATCAACACCCAGCCGCGCGCCGTCGCCGATACCCTGGAGGGGCGTATCGTCGGCGGGCAGGTCGTCGAGGCGGAATTCGGCAACGAGGCACCGGCGGTATTCCAAGACCTGAATGCCGTGCATATCGTCGCCTGCGGCACCAGCTACCACGCCGGGCTGGTCAGCCGCTACTGGATGGAGGGGATAGCCAAGCTCCCCTGCAGCGTGGAGATCGCCAGCGAGTTCCGCTATCGCAAACCGGTGGTCTTGCCCAAGACGCTGTTCGTCGCCATCTCACAGTCGGGCGAGACCGCCGACACCCTGGCGGCCTTGCGCCAGGCCAAGACCCTGGGCTACGCCAAGACCCTGGTCATCTGTAATGTCCCGGAGAGCTCGCTCACGCGTGAGGCCGATCTGGTGTTTCTGACCCGTGCCGGTCCCGAGATCGGGGTCGCCTCCACCAAGGCCTTCACCACGCAATTGACGGCCATGCTGTTGCTCACCATCGCCCTCGCCCGCCGGCGTGGCCTGGCCGCGGAGACCGAGGCGGCTTACGTGCGCGCCATCGAGGGCATCCCCGGCCAGGTCAACCATGTCCTGCAGTTGAATGAGCGCCTGGCCGCGCTCGCCGAACACTTCGTGGACAAGCACCATGCGCTGTTCCTGGGACGCGGTGCCCTGTACCCGGTGGCGATGGAAGGGGCGCTGAAACTCAAGGAGATCTCCTACATCCACGCCGAGTCCTATGCCGCTGGCGAGTTGAAGCACGGCCCGCTGGCACTGGTCGACGAGGACATGCCGGTCATTGCCGTGGCGCCCAACAACGAGCTGCTGGAGAAGCTCAAGTCAAACCTGGAGGAGGTGCGGGCGCGCGGCGGGATCCTCTACGTGTTTGCGGACCCGAGCGCCGGCATGCAGAGCAGTAACTCGGTCACGGTCATCGACGTAGCCCCGGTCGACGACCTCATCGCCCCGGTGGTCTACACCATCCCCCTGCAGCTCCTCGCCTATCACGTCGCGGTCTTGAAGGGCGCGGACGTAGACCAACCCCGCAACCTGGCCAAGTCGGTGACCGTCGAGTAACCGCGGGCCGGGAGAGCAGGGACCGCTCCCCCATCGGCGCCGATTAAGCTAAGCTATATATTGCCGGGCGCGCGGCGGGGCGCGTGACCCGATGGCGCGATCGCTGCCGCTGCGGCCGGGAGCGGCTTTAACGCCCCGCTCCAATAAGGATTTCAAACCCTATGGCTATCGCAGTGAACGAGCGACCGACTCATCGGCTCCTCGTGGTGGATGACGACCAGGACATGCTGGCGTTGCTCTCCAGCTGGTTGCGCGACGCCGGTCTGCAGGTCGATACGGTGTCGTCGGGGCCGGAGGCCTTATCCCGTATCGATGGGCTGCGCCCCAGCCTGGTCATCACCGATCTGGTGATGCACGACATGGACGGCATGTCGCTGCTCACCGAGATCCATCGGTACAACCCACTCATCCCGGTGGTGATGTTGAGCGGCCAGGCGGAGATCCGCGATGCGGTGCAGGCCATGCACCTGGGGATCTCGGAGTTCCTGACCAAGCCCGTGGGCAAGGAGGATTTATTGGCCCATGTGCAACGGATCCTGCGCCTGGGGGTAGGGGACGATCAGGCCGCTCATCGGGTCTTCGGCAAGGGCTTGGTCTATCGCAGCGCGGCGATGGCCGAGGTGGTCGAGCAGGCCAAGCTGGTGGCACCCACGGATGTCACGGTGTTCATCAGCGGCGCGACCGGTACCGGCAAGGAGGTACTGGCGCGCGCTATCCACGAGGCGAGCCCGCGGCGCAACCAACCCTTCATCGGCATCAACTGCGCGGCGATCCCGGAGCAATTGCTCGAGTCGGAATTGTTCGGGCACGAAAAAGGCGCGTTTACCGGGGCCGCGACCCGCCACGCGGGACTCTTTCAGGCCGCCAACGGCGGCACCATCTTTCTGGATGAGATCGCCGACATGCCGCTCGGCCTCCAGGTGAAGCTGCTGCGCGTCTTGCAGGACTTCGAGGTGCGGCCGGTCGGCGCGGTCAAGGCCGTACCCGTCAATGTACGCATGATCTCCGCCACCAACGCCAACCTGGACGAGGCGGTACAAGAGGGCCGCTTCCGCGAGGACCTGTACTACCGGCTCAACGTGGTCCCACTGACCCTCCCCGGCCTGGCCGAGCGCCGCGAGGACATCCCGCCCCTGCTCGAGCACTGGCTGGAACACGTGGCGCAGCGCCAGCACACGGCCCGCAAACGATTCGCACCGGAGGCCCTGGAGTATCTGATACTTGCGCCCTGGCCCGGCAACGTCCGCCAGCTCATGAACGTGGTCGAGCTGTGCTCGGCCTTGGTGACCAGCGAGGTCATCCCGCTGCGCATGGCACAAAAGGGCCTGCGCGACCATCCCGCACGCATCGAGACCCTCAAGCTCGCCAAGGACGCCTTCGAGAGAAACTATCTGGTCGGCGTCTTGCGCATCGCCGAGGGCCGGGTCGCCGATGCCGCACGCATCGCCGGCCGTAACCGTACCGAGTTCTACAAGCTGCTCAAGGATCACCAGCTGGACCCGACGGACTTTCGCCGATCGAGGTCGTAAGGCGCAGAGTATCCTCTGGCCTTTGTGCTATTCCCTCCCCCAGCCGTCGGGGATAACGCGTATGCCGGCAGGTATGCGATTCCGCAGTACGGGCTGCACGGGCCGGCAGATTGAACGCCTATCCGGAACGGGATAGGTGTCGGGCGCGATACACGGCGCTGCGACAGTATGATTTCACTCCCCGATCCCATGCTCTCTGCGGCAGTTGTGCAGCTCGCGCTGATATTCGATACGGGCCATCACCGAGCGTAACAACAATTGCACGCGATGCGCCAGCACCGAATCGGATGCATAATCCGCCGGGGCAATGAAATTCACCCGCCCGGCCTCCAGCAGCGTCTTGCAGGTCGCTTGGGTCTGCCGCTCGTGCGAGCCGCGCCCGGTCTTGTAGACCGCAATCGCGCTTCCGCCTTGCTGGCGGGTCACGGTCATGCTCGGCACGTCCGTCTCCCCGTCACCGATATAGATCATGTTCTCAAACGGGATGGGCCGTAAGGTGGCCGGCATGTGGGTGTTGATCGACTCGCCCAGGCCCTCTTTGCCCTTGTTGATGCGAAACAGGAACTGGGTCTTGGTGGTATCGGTGATGAGGAGTTTGGGAAAGGTCGCGACCTTGTGGTGATCGTAGTGATACTCCGAGGCGAAGATATTGCTGAAATGCCGCTTGATGGATACGCCCTCCAGGATCTCCTTGAGCCCCGCCGAGATGATGTAATGCCGCAATTTGATGCGCCCTCCCCCGTGTTCGGCGACAAAGCGATTGCTGGCCTCGAACCAGTCCTTGACGCCGGGGAAATACTTGACGTTCCTGCCGAGACGCTTCAATTCCTCGCGACCGATGTGCACGCGCTTCTCATTCGCCTGCTCGACGATGAGACGCATATAGGTCAGCATCGCCTCCTCGCCGTTCGCGCGTGCCTGCCGATTCACCTCGTCCCAGAACGCGGCCGGCGCGACACCGATCTCCGGCAACACGGTGTACTCCTGCATGGGCTGCGGCGACAGGGTGCCGTCAAAGTCATAGACCAGGGCGATGGTATCTTGTATGAAGGGCCTGCGCTGCGCGCTCACGGCGGCGGCCCCGCTTCCGGCGTTCCCTGCTCAGCGCGGGCTGCCGGAGTCAATGCACGACGGTGACCGGGCAATGCGCCTTGCGCACGATCTCGTGGCTGACACTCCCCATGAATAATTCCTTGATGTTGGAGCGGCCCTGGGAGCCGATCACGATCAAGTCATTCTGGTGCGTCTTGGCGTAGGCACAGATCTCTTCGGACAAGGACGTCGTCACCTGGTCGAACTCGACCGTGCTGTGGTCGACCGTCGCTTGCAGGTCTTGATAGCCCGGGTCGCCCACCAGCTTGACCAATAGCTCATGAAATTTTTCATCCGTGAGCGCGGCGATCTCTGCCTCGTCGATGACCACCGCCTCGCGCACCTTTCTTTCCTGAACGTGTATGTGTATCAAGGTCATCGACGCGTTCATGGACCGCGCGATCGCCAGCGCTATCCAGGCGGCATGGAAGGACGGCTCGGAATAATTGACCGCCAACAAAACCCTCTCTATAGGCCTCTTCTTCATGTTTGGAACCTCCAAGAACTGATCGGACTCTGCCTCGGTAAGACCCGATCGGGTCCGCTACCCCTTCGGTGTCACGCACCGTCGGCGCTCGCGTGAGCGCTGTGCCCGACGACCCCGCGCAAACCTAGGAAGGTCCTTTCGACCCTGTGGCACCGGCCGTTCGGAACGAGGCCAAGCCCATGCGGCTTACGAACTCGCCGATTGAGTAGCATGGACATTATGGCATAGCCGTGCGCGGTTCGTTCCCGCCGCAGTGGCCGCAGCCGCGGGCCTGCACCCGGATCGATGGACGCTCTCGACCTGTCCGCCGCGGATGGCAACCGCGAACGGGAGATTGGCGGGTATGACCCGGTCAGTGGGTGGAGCGCAGGCGCCGCTCGAGGACTGCATACAGA
>JBOIDW010000406.1:0-5366 GCA_050740655.1 Gammaproteobacteria bacterium
AGCAGACGCTTGCGTGCATCCTCACTAAAACGTAGTTCTTTCGCGGCCATATATTCCTCTTGCTATGATTCCAAAAAATAAATAAACGAGCGGCGCTCGGCCTATCAACCGATGATGACGGCCATGATGTCGTCTTCACGCATGACCAGCAGTTCCTGGCCATCGACCTTGACCTCGGTGCCGGAATACTTCCCAAACAGCACCTTATCACCGGACTTTACATCCAGGGGCCGCAGCTTGCCGTCCTCGGACACCTTCCCGGGACCGGCGGCCACGACCTCGCCGCGCTGCGGCTTTTCGGCGGCGGTATCGGGGATCACGATTCCACCGGCGCTTTTACGCTCATCTTCCAGGCGTCGAATCAACACGCGATCGTGTAACGGGCGGATATTCATAGGTTATTATCTCCTCACCTCTGATGTGACTGTGGATTTCCGGGTGCGCTTGTTAGCACTCACCCTTAGTGAGTGCTAATTATTAGGTGTGGCCCCAAGTGTGTCAAGCGGCAGGCGCGCAGCGGTAGGGGGTGTAGATCGATTTGATCTATCATCATCGCGTAGTGCACCCGAAAATACTCACACCGTCGCCGTTATGCCAAGCCACGCCTACCTGCTCGTCATGACCACTTGCCCGGATCAGGCCAGCGCCGAACGCCTCGCGCGCGCCTTGGTCGAATCCCGGCGGGCGGCGTGTGTGCACGTCCTGCCGGCCGGGACCTCGTACTATCGTTGGCAAGAGGCGCTGGAGACTGGCGTGGAGCACACCCTGCTGATTAAGACCCGGGACCCGCAATACCGGGCGGTGGAGCACCTGATCCGCGAGCATCATCCCTATGAGGTCCCCGAGGTCATTGCGGTGCCGCTGACCTACGGAGACCAGCGGTATTTGGCTTGGATAGACCAGAATGTGAGCGTTGAACAATGAGCAGGGCGTTCTACCCGCTAATCGCTTTAGCCATGCTCCTCGGCGGGCTCGGCTCGGTAGGGGCGGCCCCCGACTCGAACAACCCGTTGGGCGATCTATTTCAAGGCCTGAGCGAGAACCCCGGCGCGCAGGAATTCTTAGCGCCGGACGAGGCCTTCAAGCTCTCCGTATCGCCCGCGGGCAGCAACCGGGTGCTGGCGCGTTGGGACATCGCCGAGGGCTACTACCTCTACAAGGACAAATACCGATTCGATCTCGCGGGTCCACGGGACGGTCGGGTGCAAAAGGTCGAGCTACCGGCGGGATACATGAAGAATGATCCCGAGTTCGGCGAGGTCGAGGTCCATACCGGGCAGGTCGAGGCGCGTATAGACCTTATCCCGGTGACAGCGGGCACCCGCGAGGTGACGCTCAAGCTCGGCTATCAGGGGTGTGCGGACGAGGGGATTTGTTACCCTCCGATGCAAAAGACGCTCAGCGTCGCACTACCTGCAGGGACTGCAGGGACTGCAGGGGCTGCCGGTACCACCCCCGTGCCCGTAGCTGAGAGTGGCGCCGCAAGCCTGCTTGCCGAGGAAGACCACATCGCGCGGGAGCTGCAAAGCCACGGCGTCGCCTGGGCATTGCTACAGTCTCTGGGTTTTGGCCTGTTGCTCGCCTTCACGCCCTGCGTGTTCCCCATGGTGCCGATCCTCTCCGGGATCATCGCCGGCCAGGGGGTGCAGGTCAGCACGCGGCGTGCCGTGGTACTGTCCGCAGTCTTCGTGCTGACCATGGCCCTCGCCTATGCCGGCATGGGCATCGTAGCGGCCTTGCTGGGGCGCAATCTGCAGGCCACGTTTCAGCATCCCGGCGTACTGATAACCTTTGCGGGCCTGTTCGTGGTGCTGGCCCTGTCCATGTTCGGTATCTTCAAGCTGGAGCTGCCGCCGGCCTGGCAGACCCGGTTATATGCCCTCGGTGCGGCCCAGCGGGGCGGGACGCTGCATGGGGTCGCCGTCATGGGCCTGCTCTCGGCGCTCATCGTCGGGCCTTGCGTCGCGCCGCCGTTGGCGGCGGCGCTCATCGTGATCGGTAAGAACGGTGACGTCGTGCTGGGCGGCAGTGCGCTGTTCGCCATGGGCCTCGGTATGGGCCTGCCGTTATTGCTGGTGGGGGCTTCAGCCGGCCATTGGTTGCCCAAGGCCGGGGTGTGGATGGAGCAGGTCAAGACGCTGTTCGGGGTGTTATTTCTAGGCGTCGCCTTGTGGCTGCTGGAGCGCATACTTCCCGGCCCGCTCAGCGTGTTGTTGTGGGGCCTGTTGTTCATGACCGCGGCGGTCGGCCTGGGGGCGCTGGATCCACTGGATGCGGTGTCCTCGGGCAGCCGCAGGGTGACCAAGGGCTTGGGGCTGGCCGCCTTCCTCTATGGTGCGGTGCTCATCGTGGGGGCCGCCGGCGGCTCCAGCGACATCTTCCAGCCGCTCGCCCGCTACGGCACGGTCGGCGCAGGCGCACCTGCGGCAAGCGCGCGCCCGCAGTTCGAGGTCGTCAAGGGCAGCGACGCGCTCAAGCGCTCCCTGAGCCTGGCTCAATCCCGAGGCCTGCCTGCCCTCGTGGACCTGTATGCCGACTGGTGCGTGGAGTGTAAAGAGATTGAGCGCCGTACCTTTTCCGAGCCCGCGGTGCGGCGCGCCTTGGCCGGCGTGGTGCTTATCAAGGCGGATGTCACGGCCACCGATGAGGAGGACCGGCGGTTGCTCAATGAACTGGAGCTCTATGGCCCGCCCGCCTTGCTCTTCTATGGCGTCGATGGTGCCGAGCAAAGGCATCTCCGCGCCCTCGGCTTCGTCGGACCCGAGGCGCTCATGCAACGGCTCGCCGAGGTATCGAGCTGAGGCGCTCAATCCTTGCGTGTCTGGTGCTCGTGCTGTCGGTCACGGCAGCATTTTCCGGCCGCTTGGTCTATGAATGGTACCGGGCCGGCCGCGCCGGATCGCTCCGCTCGCCGGCCATGCGAGCGCTGCGCCCCGAGTTTCGTCTGCCGGACCTTACGGGGCGTTCGCGGGGAGTCGAAGAATGGGACGGCAAGGTCCTGCTCATCAATTTCTGGGCTAGCTGGTGTCCACCCTGCCGCGAGGAGATCCCGGACCTGATCGCGTTGCAGCACGAATACCGCGAGCGTGGTTTGCAAGTGCTGGGCATTGCCGTTGAGGCGCCCGATCCGGCGCGCGCATTGGTAATGCACTTCGGGATCGACTACCCCATTTTGCACGGTGAGGACGAGACCGTGCAGATCGGACTCAGCTATGGCAATACGCTGGGCGGCCTACCCTACACGGTAATCGTCGATCGCCAGCGGCACATCGTCTTTTCCCAGGTAGGACGACTCTCTAAGCGTGTCGCCATCGACATCCTGCGCCCGCTGCTTGCGGCCGGGGGGTAGAATAGGATCTTGCTCGAAACGGTTGCGAATAAGTGCTAATCTGTACCGAATAATTCCATAACCGTTGCGTTTCTCCGTAGTTCACATGGCCTCGATCCTGGTCCTGCACGGGCCCAACCTCAATCTCCTGGGTACCCGCGAACCCGAGGTCTATGGAACCACCACGCTGGCGGAGATAGACGAACGCCTGAAGGCGCTGGCCAGTGCCGCCGGCCACAGCTTGAGTGCGTTTCAGAGCAATGCCGAGCATGAGCTGATCGATAGGATTCAACACGCCGCTCGCGCGGGCGTGGGCTATCTCATCGTCAATCCGGGTGCCTATACACACACCAGCATCGCGTTGCGGGACGCCTTGATCGGTGTTCGGCTACCATTCATAGAGACTCACCTCTCCAACGTCTATGCGCGCGAGCCGTTTCGCCGCCATTCCTATCTTTCCGATATTGCCGTCGGGGTCATCACGGGCTTCGGGGCGGATAGCTATTATCTGGCGCTACACGCGGTGCTGAACCGCATTTGACGAGCTTAGGACCCGCGCATATGCCCATGGATATCCGCAAGATCAAGAGATTCGTCGATCTGGTGATGGAATCGGGGATCGCCGAGCTGGAGATCCGCGAGGGCGAGGAAATGGTACGCATCAGCCGCTATGCGGCGCATGGCTCGGCACCGACCATCGCTCAGGTAGCCGGCGAGGCTGCCGCTCACCCCGTGCGCACCCCGGCGCCCTTTGCCGAGCCGGAGCCCGACGGCCACCGTATCACTGCGCCGATGGTCGGCACCTTCTACTTGGCCGCTTCACCGACCAGCAAGCCGTTCGTCGAGGTCGGGAAGCGGGTCAAACGCGGCGACGTCCTCTGCGTCATCGAGGCCATGAAGGTCATGAACCAGATCGAGTCGGACAGGGAAGGCGTGGTAACCGCCATCCTGGCGGAGAATGGCCAACCGGTCGAATACGACCAGCCCCTGTTGCTGCTCCAATAGGGCAACGCGATGATCGAAAAGATCGTGATCGCGAACCGCGGCGAGATCGCCCTGCGCGTGCTGCGAGCCTGCCGCGAGTTGGGGATCAAGACCGTCGCCGTGCATTCCACCGCGGACCGCGAGCTGAAGCCGGTACGCTTAGCGGACGAATCGGTGTGCATCGGCCCGCCGCCGTCGGCCGACAGCTATCTCAACACGGCGGCCATCATCTGTGCCGCCGAGGTCACCGACGCCGTCGCGATCCACCCGGGCTACGGGTTCTTATCCGAGAACGCCGACTTCGCCGAGCGTGTGGAAGAGAGCGGCTTCATCTTCATCGGCCCGCGCCCCGATACGATCCGCCTGATGGGCGACAAGGTGTCCGCGATCCGCGCCATGCAGCAGGCCGGGATCCCCTGCGTCCCCGGCTCGGATGGACCGTTGGGCGATGACCAGGACGAAAACCTGCGCCTCGCCCGCGATATCGGCTTCCCGGTCATCATCAAGGCGGCCGGCGGGGGCGGCGGGCGCGGTATGCGCGTGGTGCACAGCGAGGCGGCCTTACTGAATGCCGTCGGGCTGACGCAGGCCGAGGCCGAGGCGGCATTCCGCAATCCGCAGGTCTACCTGGAGAAATTTCTGGAGCACCCGCGGCACGTCGAGATCCAGGTGTTGGCCGATACCCACGGCAACGCGATACATCTGGGCGAGCGCGACTGCTCCACGCAACGCCGCCATCAAAAGGTCATCGAGGAGGCCCCGGCACCCGGCCTCAGCGAGGCGCTCCGCCAGGAGATCGGCGGGCGTTGCGTGCGCGCTTGCCTGGACATCGGCTATCGCGGGGCCGGAACCTTCGAGTTCCTGTATCAGGATGGGCACTTCTATTTCATCGAGATGAACACCCGCGTCCAGGTGGAACACCCGGTCACGGAGATGATCACCGGGATCGATATCGTCAAGGAGCAGATCTGCATCGCGAGCGGCGAGCCCTTGTCCTATCGCCAGGACCAGGTCGCGCTGCGCGGCCACGCCATCGAGTGCCGCATCAATGCCG
>JBOIDW010000407.1:0-10539 GCA_050740655.1 Gammaproteobacteria bacterium
CCCGGGTTCCCTACGCCTCGGGAGATCCCCAGAGGGGCGTAGTCCTTCACCCTAGGGTCCCGGGCTCTATTACCTTTTCAGGCTCATTTTAGGATTAGAAAATACTCCTACGGATACGCCTGATGAGACTCGCTCCGCGGCTGCGGGCATCACGGCGAGCCCACAACACGATTCCGGATCGTCCCTAGGGCTCCTCGAAGTGGATGAGGCGCCGGCGCGGCCGTTCTTCCTGGTTGCGCGTCGCGGTACCGACACTATCCGCTCCGGCATCGTCGGCGCCATCGCCGCGGGCCGGGTTGCGTGCAGCCGCGGGCAGCTCCAGGAGCGGCAGGGGGGGGCGGGGGGAGAGCTTGGAAGGTGTTTCCGGCGGCGGCCGGGGCTGCTCCCGGGTCGCGCTGAGAGTTACCGTTGAGCCGGTATTCCCCGATGGATTGGTGAAGCGATCGTTCAAGGTCTCGACGTAGCGGTCGGAGTCGCTCATGACGCGCGCGATCGCCCGGTGCGCCCGGCGGCCCCATCCGACCGGGCGGGTCGAGAAGACCGATGACAGGAAACGGCGGTTATTGCGAAACGCCCTGAGCAAGGGCACGCGCAGGTCCTCCGGGCACGGCTCCTCCCCGAGGCGACGCAGGACATGCTTGGCACCGATGCGCCGCGCGCCGTGGTGGATATACAGTAGCAGGGCGAGGGCGGCGGCGCCCAGGCCGTAGCGGGCCGTGTCCGACAGGTCCGCAAACCACGCCGGGATCGGGTCCCCATCCTGCCACCAGCCCGTGCCGAGTCCCCAGCCGACGACCAAGGCCGCGATTACTAACCCGACCAGCGCGTCGATGCCCAGCACCCAGGCCTTCCAGCGCTTGCGCGCCTCGCGCAGGCGCGGGACATATTCGCTCTGGATCGATTTCGCGGTCTTCTCCAATACCCCGATGATGCGGTAGGCGCGTTCCACCTCGACCTGCTGCATGCGGTCGAGGACCTCGGCCATATCGACCTCGCGTTTGGCCTCGAAGCGCTTGCGAAGACCGGTGTCCTCGATGGGGTTGGCCGCCTCCAGATTATAGATGCGGTAAAAGCGGCCGGCGGTGAGCCCAGCGCTCGCCAGCGAGCGTTGCCAGGCCGCGAATACCTCTTCCGGATTGTCCTCCCGGGCGGTAGCGTCGATCTGGTTCAATATGTAAAGGAATTTGTTCGAGTCGGGCCGGCTGATGGTCTTCGATACCAGGTGTTGCAGGGTGTCTTTCATCGCGCCGGGCTCGGGGTGGCGGGCATCGAAGAACACTAGCACCAGGTCCGAGAGATCGATGATGTGGTCGGTAATCCGCAGCGTGGAGGTGCGCTGCAGGTCTGCGTCGAATCCCGGCGAGTCGATGACGATCTTGCCGCGCAGGCGCTCGCTGGGGCAGGTCTTCAACTGGATATAGGCATCGACGCGGCGGCCCTCGCCGGCCGCCACCGCCTCGATATCGTTGCTGATGTTATAGAAGGGGAAGCGCGGATCGGCATCCAGGGCCAGGCCGGGCAGCACGCGCGGCGTTTCGTCGTTGCTGAAGCAGACCACCGTGAACTTGTCATCCACGGCCTGGTTACCGGTCAGTTGCAGTTTGCGCCCCAGGAAATCGTTGATAAAGGTCGACTTCCCGGAGGAGAAGGTCCCCAAGACCGAGATCAACGGCCACCAGGGTACGCGGGTGGCGTAGGACTCGTCCGATGCCATCAACCCGAGGCCGTAGGCCACGCGGTCCAGCGCGCGAAAGCTCTTGACTACGCCCAGCAGGATGGGGTTTTCCTGGGCGAGGTGTGTCTCCAGGCGTTGCAGCCGCTGCTGCAGATTGAGTTGCGCGCTGGCCGGCATGCTAAACGGGGCGGGTGCCCGCCGGCATCGGGAACTGCGAGAAATTACTCCACACGATTAGTAACTTATGAGAAAATACGAGCCGCCGCGGAGTATAGCATAGAGACATGCGGCGGCTGCCAGTGCTATCCCTATTGTCCCTTGTGCGTTAACGCCCGGTGCTACCCGTCCTCAACCTGCAGCCAGCCGGCCGCCTAGGCGAGACCCCAGCGTCGCGCCCTCCGGCGGATTGGCCCTGGCCTGTTCCGGGTTCGCCGCGCCGCTGGTATTTCGAGCTGCACGACATCGAGCACGATGCGCAGACCCGGCGCACGGCCTGGCAACTAGCCACCGGGTATCTGGCGTATAGCCGAGCAACTCCGGACCGTGAGGCAATATCCGCTCACGCCCAGTGGCCGCGCACCTCGGAGGAGGTGCTGATGCGATGCGAGGCGCTAGCTACCGAAGGACTGTCGCCGTCAAGGGAGACACGGCGTTTCCTGTGCTGTCAATACGCGCCCAGCGCCTTCGCGGCTGGTGCCGCACTGCGCCATCTCGGCAAGCTCACTGGCAGCGGCGACCCGACGCTGGCGCGCTTGCATCGACTCTACGTCACGGCGCTGCGGGCACGGCAGTGGGCCGCGATAAGGGCCTATCGCGCGGCGCTCGAGGCGGCGGGCGTGGAACTGCCGGCCGCCGACACCATAGCCTTCGCGATGGCCCCTCTCCTGCTGGAAGAGGCCTTCCTACCGGCGGTGCTTGCGATGTCGATCTCGGAGTCGCCGCGCGCGCTGTTGCCGGAGTTACTCGGCATCACGTTGGCCGAATGCACATGGCTAGCGCGGCGGCTGTCGGCGCTGGTGCCGAGCGTCGCGAACCTGGCGCCAGGGCCGATTGTGGATTGCGTCGCGGCCTATCTCCCCGATGTGGCGCGGCGGGATGGCGAGGCCGAGGCGGAACGCGCTTGGCGGCGCGTCTTGACGGGCATTCGGGCTCACCAGCGGTCGACGCTCGCACTGGACCAGGCTATTCCCGCGCGGCTCGAAGGCCGACCATCGCGTTCGGCGCGGGCTGAAATGCTTGCGCTCATCCGGACCAAGGTGCGTTATGCGCGCGGTCATCATCTACGCGTGACGCTCGCGGGTCGGGCGCTTGAGGACTGGCTGCAGGGGCCGGATGCAGAACTGGACGGGTTGCTCGAGGCCTTGGCGGGCTCTACATGGATCGACCGCCAGCACCCCGCAAACAGCCGCTTTCTGACCGAGCTTACCAGCGCTGGCGGACCGATGTTCCGGGTCTTCACGGCCGCGGAGTTGGAGACCGTCCTGGCCTGGATCGCGAACTTGGACCAGGCAGCGGCGACACGAGCTGTGATCGGGTACGCCACGGCTACACGGCCATCCCCGATCGCAACGGGCCCGCACGCGCACGACGCCCGCCCACGATCCGTGCGCGGACCCGATGCCGATCCCCGCTTGCTGTTCCACGGCCTACTGAATTGGGACCGCTATCCCGAGGTCCTGCCCGCGGCACGGACGCGCGTCGAGCGCTGCCTCGCAAAGACCCGCTCGGCCCTGGCTCGGCCCTGGCTCGCTGGCCTGCTGCGGCCCTTCGAGTATTCCGCGACGGCATTCGAGTCGCGGGTGCTGGCGATCTACGAGCGGGCGGTCAGCGGCTATCGGCCCTTGCAAGGGGAGCCGCGCCTGACTCAGGCACAATACCTGTGGATATTGACGGCACTTGCACCGCTCATCCTAGTCGATGGGTGCTGGCTGCGCGGCATCGACCGCCTGATCTTGCCGCACCCGAGGATCACCGAGCTGCTGTGGCCGATCTATCGGGACGAGATCGGCGCCGGCGATGCCGAGCGCAGCCATGCCGGGATATTTCGCCGCTTGCTGGAGCAACACGGGATTATCCTACCGCCGGTCGATACCTACGCCTTCGCGAGCGACCCGCGCTGCGCCGACGCCGCATTCGCGCTGCCGGTGTTTTTCCTCGGTGTTTCCGAGCACAACCGCGATTATCTGCCCGAATTGCTGGGTCTCAATCTCGCTATCGAGCTGAGCGGGCTCGGCGCGTTTTATATCCGCACGGCCGAGGAACTGGCCTATCGGGGACTGGACCCGGCCATCGTCAAGGTGCATATCAGCAGCGATAACCTCGCGAGCGGGCATGCGGCGCTGGCCAAGGCGGCGATCATCACTTATCTCGACGAGGTCCGCTCGCGCTACGGCGAGGCCGAGATGCAAAGCCATTGGCGGCGCGTCTGGTGCGGTTATATGGCGCTGCAGGTGCTGGCCCGGCAACTGGCGCTCGGCGTGACCGTGCAATTCGCTCGACGCTGCGGCCCTGTCGGTATCCTCAGGCTGCTGCTGCCGGCCCGACGGCGTGCGCCATGAGGCGTTATTTCATCGGTCTGGCCACGACCTTTCACGATCCGGCCTTGGCGATCGTGGGGCCGGATGGCGAGGTCTTGTTTGCCGAGGCCGCCGAGCGTTTCCTGCAAAACAAGCGCGCGATCAACTGCGAGCCTGATCATATCTTCCGTATCGCCGATCTCCTGCGCGAGTATTGTCCGGCGTACGAGGAGCTGGTCGTCGCGTGCAGTTGGTCGCGGCGCTCCGCGCGCCTGCCGTGGTGGGCGGCCTTGCTCGGTCTGGCGGGCCGTCTGGGTCCGGGCCTGCTCGCGGCGGGCCTGCCCATGGAGGGGCTAGCCAAGCTCCTCTTGTATCGCCGCTACGCGCTTTATCACCTTGCCCTGTGCTCGCAGAGCAGCCATATGAAGGCCGGGGCCAACTTGATGCTGGCCCTGCGCCGGGAGCTGGGCGGCCGCCGCGTGCGGTTTCTACAGCTCGACCATCATCTGACCCATGCCGCCGTGGCCTGCCACATGAGTCCGTTTACGGACGCGGCGTGTCTGGTCGCCGATGGGATCGGAGAGCGGGGGTCCTTGGCCTACTATACCTATCGGAACGGCAGGCTCAGCCCGCTGCACCGGCCGAACGGGCCCGAGAGCCTGGGTGCCCTGTTCATGCTGGTCACCGATCTGTGCGGTTTTTCCGCCTTGAAGGGAGAGGAATGGAAGGTCATGGGGCTCGCCGCCTACGGCCGCCACGCCCCCGCCATCGAGGCCCGCTTGCGGGCGCTCTACACGCTCGAGTATCCCCGGCTGCGCTATGCCGGAGGCGCCGACCTGCGGCGGGCGGTCGCAGCCCTCGAGGCGTTTCGCCGGCCACCCGGCACGTCGCCGCGCGCCGCCGCCGATCTCGCGCACACCTGGCAGCGCCTGTTCGGCGAGGCCATGGACCGACTCCTGCGACAATTCCAGGCCGAGACCGGGAAGGACGCCCTGGTGCTGACCGGCGGCTGTGCACTGAACTCGAGCTATGCCGGGACCATCGTCGGAAATACCGGTTTCAAGCGAGTCTTCATCCCGTGCGCACCTGCGGACGACGGCAATGCCGTCGGCGCCGCCCTGCTCGCCTACCAGGCCCATGGCGGCCGGTGGCCAGCTCGAACGGCGGGGCCGGGCACGCCGTATCTGGGTTCGTCGGTCGCCGGCGCCGACCTCGGCGCGCGCCTGCAGCGTGCCCGCATCCCCAAACTGAGGCACTGCCCCGAAACGATCTGCGAAGAGACTGCCCATCTGCTCGCGCAAGGTAGGATCATCGGCTGGGTGCAGGGACGCGCCGAGCTTGGGCCGCGCGCCTTGGGTAATCGATCGATCCTCGCCGATCCGCGTTCCCCGATCATGCCGGGACGGATCAACGCCGAGGTGAAGTTTCGCGAGGAGTTCCGCCCCTTCGCACCGGCCATCCTGCACGAATACGGGCCCGTGTATTTCGAGGACTATCAAGACTCCCCGTATATGGAGCGAACGCTGCGTTTTCGGCCGGAGGTGCTCGCCAAGGTACCGGGCGTCGTGCATGTCGATGGCACGGGCCGGTTACAGACCGTGAAACGCGAATGGAACGCAAGGTTCTACGAGCTCCTCCGCGCCTTCCATGCGCTGACCGGGATCCCCTTGTTGCTGAACACCAGTTTCAACGTCATGGGCCGGCCCATGATCCATGGGCTGGAGGACGCGCTAGGCTGTTTCTATTCCACCGGAATGGACGCGTTGGTGCTGGAGGACTATTTGATCGAGAAATAATTATAGGAATTTTAAACGCCCGCTTTCCTCGAATGGAAAGGTGTAGGTGGACCTGTGAGTTGTCAAGCACGCGGGATCGGGGTCCGGGAATCGGGGAGAATCAGCGGATCTTGGGGTCACGCATCGGCGCCAAGTGGCGCGGCTCGCCCACTCCCGCGCGCGCCATGGCGTACCGGCCGGCTTTCCCGTAACATGGCGCAGCGACCAGTCGGGGCGCTGAAGGCCCGGTGGTCGGGTGAGCACACGCAGTACGTAACCCCTACAACGAGGTAACTATTATGGCATTGAGAATCGCGACCCTATTCCTTGCGCTCTTCCTCATGGGATGCGCCAAGAAGGACGAACCGAGCGGCCAGGCCTGCGGCGGCATCACCGGTGCGCAATGTCCCACCGGTCAGACCTGCGTAGATGACCCGACCGACACCTGTGATCCCACGCAGGGCGGCGCCGACTGCGCGGGGACTTGCAAGTAGGCTATACCGCGCGCGGTCTCGAATCGCGCATGTTGATCCCCGCAGGCTTGGATCCCCTCACCCTGGCCGTATCCCGGAGGGGAGTCCTAAGGAGGCGAGTGATGACCGCGGCCGGCCACGATGCGGGGCGCAGCGGGCGGCGTCATTCCGCCCGCTGCCATTGACCCATCGTCGCCGGGTCGAGCGCGGCGTAATCCGGGATCGTGGCACGGGCACGGAAGCCCGCCGCGCCGAGCATGGTCCATACCGGCTGTTTCTGATCGGCACCGTGCTCCAGCGCGAGCCATCCGCCATCGCGCAAGTGTCGCGGTGCGCCGGCAATGACGGTGCGCGGAAGTATTTTGACCATAGGCGGATCGGGGAAGATAAGATGTACCCGTAGTCGATTTTCAATAGTCATTAGTTGGATGCCCCTCATTTTAACTTCCGTGCCCCGGAACTCGGAGATTGCCACCGGTTCTAAGCGTGGATAGGGAAGACCATGGGCAGGATGCCCAAAAATTGCCAATTAAATAGATAACGGAGGAATTACCATGTTGCGAAAAGTTACTGCAATGCTCGTCGCGGGTTCGCTAGCGTTACTCGGAACGGTTGCGGCCCTCGCAGAAGAAGATCATGTCGCGGAAGCGCTAAAGCACACTGAGGAAGCGGTTACTCACGGCAAGATGGGCCATGCCGACGTACTACTCGAGCACGCAAATGCGGCATTACCCCATGCCGAAGCGGCGCAAAAAGCGCAGGCTAATACCCATGTAGCGGAGGGCATCACTCACCTTAAAGCGTGTATCGAACACGGTGGCATGAAGCACGCAGATGTCGCAACAGGCCATTGTGAAGAAGCCGTTACTCACTTAAAGGCCGCCAAGCCCCAATAGCCAGTGTCCGCGGGTGAGCGCCCTAGCGCAGTGTACCGCGCTAGGGCGCCACGAGGGATTGATCACGGCTCTACCGATTATCCCTACATCGTGATAGTCCTTAAGATAGTCCTCATGGAAATGGAAGTATCTATGGATTGGTCTTAAGCCGCAAACATCTCCTGTTATACCGCCAGTACCTTGCCTTGAATACGCTCCTTGATCTACCCCAAGTTTGTTTATGAGGCGGGACTTATCCACCGTGGTGATCTAATCCAGAGCCACGCTTCCCACGACCCTGACGAATCACCATGGAGGACACAACATGTCCCAGTATAGAAATGTGCTACTCGTTACCGCGTTGCTTGTGCTGTCTCCCGGCAGCGCCCTCGCGACGTTTCATTACATGAAGATCGAGCAGGCCATGGGCGGGGTGTCGGGCGCGGTGAATATGCAGGCGATCCAACTGCGCATGCTCGAAAACGGGCAAAACATGGTCACGGGCGCAATGGTCCGTGCCTGGGATGCCGGGGGCAACAACCCGGTGACTATCATCACGTTCCCCAACAACGTGTCAGGGGCCGCGACGGGCGATCGAGTCTTGATCGCGAGCCCGGCATTCGCCGCCGCCCAGGGACCGATCCCTGACTTCACCATGACCAACTTGATCCCCGCGAGTTATCTGGCGGCAGGCCGTCTGACCTTCGAGAAAGCGGGCAAGATCTACTGGTCGCTATGCTGGGGCGGCGGCGGTTACACGGGTCCCACCACCGGTGAAACGTTCAACGACCTTGATGGTGAATTCGGGCCGTGTTTCGGTACGGCTTTACCGTCGTCTACGGTGCGCGCGCTGTTGTTTAACGGCCCGGCATCTGCGCTGAGCACGAACAACGCCGCCGATTACTCGCTCACCTCGGGAAACGCCGTGTTTACCAATAATAGCGGGGCCTCCCTGCCGATCGGCGGCAATCCCGTCGGCGGCAATCCCGTCACCTGCCGTGGAGCGCTCGCGACCTACGTCGGCAGCGCCGGCGCCGATACCTACTCCGGTACCCCGGGCGACGATGTCATCGCCGGCCTGGGCGGCAACGATAGCTTGAGTGGCGGACGGGGCAACGATCGGATCTGCGGCGGGGATGGGAAGGATATCCTTTCCGGCGGTCGTGGGAACGATCGGCTCTATGGAGATGCCGGCCGGGATAAGCTCAGGGGTGACGCGGGGAACGACAAGCTCTACGGCGGCAGTGGGACCGACGCGTGCGCTGGCGGCTCGGGCCGCGACAGTGCGAGTTCCTGTGAGAATACGAGTGGGGTCCCGTAGTGATGCAGAGCCTGGTATCGCCGGGGGTGCTATACGAGGGTTACCCAAAGGCGCGAAAGGTTTCGACACCGGAGTACGATCCGATCACTAAAAAAGCGGCCCACCCACGGCAGTATGCACCGGCGCCCGTACTATGCGACGAAGGCATGCCGAATGGCGGCACGCCCACGATGCAACCGAATAGGTAATTCGGTTGCGGCACGCTCCGCTAGGAAATCCTACCGTGCGAACAGGCCCGTGAACGGGCGTTCAGAAGTTCACGACACCCAGCGGCTGCGAAAGGTACATACCTACCACAGTCCACGCCCCACGGCTGGCCTACAGAAAAAGGGCCGGGAACGGCTTGACGGAACCTGCTGTTACGGTTCAGGAAGATGACGTGTATCCATATATTCATTCAGGTGTGATTTTTCTACCGCTTTCTGCCATTATTTCCGATAGGTTTCTCACCACCGTTTCTCTGCTAATGCTAAACCGTTTTAACAAAGCAGCACGATCTGTCTTGTCAACAGACCACATAAGATCTCTTATTCTTGTGCACGCCTCTATGTAGTCAGAATTTATCATTATCACAGATATGTGCTCACCCTCACTAAGCTTCCATCCAGCCTGGGCTGGATCGATTAGGCCACCTTCTCCAACCAGATCAGCGTCCTGCATTTCGAAACCTCGCGTAAAAACGTTACGATTAGTCACCTTACCCGGTAACTCCACAAGCAAGCCAAAGGCCACATGGCCTTATATTTGTCAATACTGTTCTTGCTGCGCCACGGCCGAAGTATCTCTGTTGGGGTTGATGTACAGCACAGCATCATCACACCCTCCATCATTTCGTGGCACTCCTTCCTTTAACGCTTCCGCGAATACCTTCTGCTAAACGATCTCCATTTACCCAATAGTGCTCCAGGACCGTCATAGACGCATCCCAAACTTCTGTGGATGGCGGCGCATGACGTTCATTCCAACCAAGATAAGTTATCCATAAATTAAATAGATGGTCGAGAGATTGCGCTATAGGGTAAAGCTCGCCCGTACTAGAAACTTTAATAGTTAAAGGTTTGTCTTGTACCATAATCTCTACCCCCACCAGGCCTAATAAAGTCCCAATACTCACTAGTCGGAAAGCAGCATTATTTATGTAGTAGCGAGATGTCCATAGGTTGCACGCGGCATCCTGTCTGTACCCAATCGTGTTGTCTCGTATAACCGTTCTTAGGAAATCCATCTCATGATGTTGGATATTTTCCTTTTCTTCCCCCTCGTTTTCATGGATAAGAAAAATGGCTCTCCAAAGAGAAAAACCTGCACCGGCCATCAGACCAGCAAACTGTCGAAAGGGTCTTGTCCTTATTAGGTTTTTATCTTTCGACTTCTCCTCTATAAATGTATACAGCGACAAAAGGGTCCGTTGTGCGCGATTTCTATTTTCAACGAGCCAGCTGAGATGATCTAGGTACCGTTTTGTATCTGTAGTTCGAGCCGGACCTTTTTTTATCATGTCAATGGCCTGGTAGCAAATCGAGATAATGCCAATAAACAATAAACCCCACTGCGGGGTGCATAGTTACTGCGGTGCTGGTTTTTGTGTGCTGTGCCGCACCACCGGACAGAATGCTTCGAATTATCTGATGTTGAGCCGAAGGCTCTATTGTTTCAACGACTTGTAAAGCGTTGATCGGGCTACGCGGAGCAGCCGGGCGATGTGGACCGGCCTTTCGCCCTTTTCGATCATCGCCCGCGCATGGGCGATGCACTCCGGCGAGAGCTTGGGTTTGCGCCCTTAAGCATCCCCTCATTTTTATACGAAGCAGAAGGTATCGGAGAAGGTACGACGCTGCAGCAACAATTCGCTGAAACGTTCCATTAATGGCCGTAAGCGGTCTGTTGGCATGGTGGGGATGAGT
>JBOIDW010000408.1:0-1871 GCA_050740655.1 Gammaproteobacteria bacterium
GCCATTTCTACTCGGCGCCGGCCTCATCGAGGGCTATGCCTCCCCGGACCCTGGCCTTTCGCCGGCGGCCAGGCTGGCCATCGGGATCGCCTATGAGTTCGCGTTTATACTGGTCTTGAGCGGCGGGCTGGCGGCGGTGCACAGGCGTTATCGCCGGCCCCGGAGGTGAGTCCACCGTGACGGTTTGTGGACGCCTCCGACAGGCACCGCGGGATGCCCCACCTCGCTCTCTCCCTCCCGAGGATCTACAGGCCGGTAGCGATCTGTTCGAGTTATTGATCCTGTCGGCCCAGTACAACGGCGAGCACTGGCGCTTTACCGGGGAGTATGCCCTGCGGCATACGGAGGACCAGGGATTCGGGCCCGATTTCCCCGATGTGGCCGTGACCGGCGAGAGCTATTATTCCCAAGGTATGTATCGCTCCAGCCCAGAGTGGCCTTGCTGCGTTACGAGGCCGATTGCGAGCTGCTGTGGTACACCTTGCAGCTCTCCAACGGCCAGGACGTCGTGCTATGATGCGCGCATGACCAGATCAAATGTAGGGTGGGTTAGGCGCGCTGTTTGCGCCGTAACCCACGAACTTGGCGCGCCTGGCGCGTCACTTCAATATGGGATCGCGGATCGGCAAGGCGTTTATCGGTAAGGTAAACCCGAGATAACGTTAATACCCGCTACTCACCCGCCATGCGCCGCATCATCATCCCTATCGCCGCAATCCAGCTTTGCCTGCTGCTTACCATCGCGGTAACCGCCCAGGACCTGGGGCGATTGTTCACCTCGCCGGAAGAACGCGCGGCGCTGGATGCCTCTCGTAACAGGCCGCCTCCACCCGCAGTCCCGGTTGCGCCGGAGCCCACGCCGGTCGAGGCCGAAGAGCCCCCGCCGCCGGTTTCTTTCGTAACCGTCCAGGGCATTGTCCGCCGTAGCCGCGGACCGAATACGGTGTGGGTGAATGGTGAGAACAGTACCTACGGTCTTGCGCCAGAACAAGGCGTTCGCGTCGATTCGTCGCAAGCGCGGGAAGGGACCGTACCCGTGCGGGTCCGAAACCCTCGCCTCGACGTCGGTTTGAAGCCTGGCCAAACGCTCGACCCGGCCACTGCGCGTGTAGTGGACATCTACCAGCGCGGCACCGAAACGCCATTGGACACAGCAACGCCCGCCTCACCCCAGCGCTAAGAGGGGAAGTCGCCGCGCGCTAAGCCTTCAATGTGGGACTCGATGTTGGTCCGTTACCGGTTAGGAGGAAAAACCTTAGAGACGTTCCAAATAAGCACCCCTTAGCCGTCAAGAGGTGTCAGTGCTACTATTATTTTATGATGGACTGGTCGACTTGCCCTGCCGTTGAACGGGACCCGCAGCGCATAAGTGGCGCATGGGTATTCCGAGGCACGCGTATTCCGGTTGCTGCGCTGTTTGAGAACTTGGAGGACGGCGCGCAGGTATCACAGTTCGTGCAATGGTTTCCCGGTGTCTCGGTTGGACAAGTTCGGTCTGTACTAGAACATGCTGCACGGAGTGCGCTGGCCCCGGCTTGAGTGCGCGTACTGTTTGACCAGGGGGTGCCGTTGCCGTTGCGGGAATGATTAAGACAGCGCGACATCTTGACCGCATATGAGCGCGGCTGGGCGACGCTAAAGTACGGTGAATTGCTAGACGCAGCGGAACGAGAAGGATTTGAGGTACTCGTCACGACCGATAAGTGCCTCAGGTATCAGCAGGACCTTAGTGCGCGACGCATTGCAATCATTGTCCCGACTTCGACAAGCTGGCCGCGCATCAGGCATGAGATCAGGGCTGTAGTGAGCGCAGTCAATAAAGGCTCGCTGGGAAGCTATACCGAGGCTGAGATTCCCTGAGCGGCTAACAC
>JBOIDW010000409.1:0-3407 GCA_050740655.1 Gammaproteobacteria bacterium
ATGTCGGCGTGATACCAGTGGTTGATCCCGGCCCCCAGGATCACCATGGACTTGCCCAGCGTCTTCGCGGCGTTGTCGGCGAACTCGCGCGCCGTGCGGATGATGTCGGCGCGCTTGATCCCGGTGATCTGTTCCGCCCATGCCGGGGTGTTGGGGACCGCGGCATCGTCGTAATGCGCCGCCACCTGGGCCCCGCCCAAGCCGTGATCCACGCCGTATTGCGCAAGCTGAAGGTCGAAGACCGTGGCGACCAGCCGTTCCTCGCCGTTCAACACGAGCTTGCGCGCCGGCACGCGGCGGTCGAGCGCCGGCCGTGCGTCGCTGTCGAAGCTTGGAAACGCCACCTCCGGGACCTCGTCACAGACGTCCTTGAGGGTCAGGCACGGGCGGATCGGGGTGGCGTCCGTACCCTGCTCGAGCTTCAGATTCCAGCGGCGTGCCTCGCCCCAGCGGAACCCGATGGAGCCATTGGGTGCGACGTAATCCCCGCTCCGTTCGTCGCGGACGATGCATTTCCATTCCGGGTTGTTGGCCTCGCCGAGGTGGTCGTCGAAGTCCGCGGCGCGCAGCAGGCGATCGAAGGTGTAGCCCTCGCCATAGGGCCTGAGCAACACCAGCATGGGGAGGTCCGTATAGTGACGGGCGTACTCCAGGAAATAGGCCTCTTGCCGTTCCAGGAAAAATTCCTTCAGCACGACGTGCCCCATGGCCAGAAACAGGGCCGCATCCGTCCCCTGTTTGACCGGCATCCAGAGATCGGCGAACTTCACGTACTCGGCGTAGTCGGGTGCCACCGCCACCACCTTGGTGCCTTTGTAGCGCACCTCCGTGTAGAAATGGGCATCGGGCGTGCGGGTCATGGGCAGGTTGGCGCCGCAGACGATGATGTAACCGGCGTTGTACCAGTCCGCAGCCTCCGGGACATCGGTCTGCTCGCCCCAGGTCTGCGGCGAGGAGGGCGGCAGGTCGCAATACCAGTCATAGAACGACAGCGGTACCCCGCCTATGAGTCCCAGATAGCGGGTCCCGGCGGCGTAGCTCACCATCGACATGGCCGGGATCGGCGAGAACCCGATCACGCGATCCGGCCCGTATTTTTTGATCGTGTAGACGTTGGCCGCAGCGATGATTTCGGTCAGTTCCTCCCAGTCGGTACGCACGAAGCCTCCCAGGCCGCGTACCGCCGTGTACCGGCGGCGCTTCGCGGGGTCTTCCTGGATCGCGGCCCATGCCTCGACGGGATCGAAACCACGCTCTCGCTCCGCGCGGTACAGCTCGAGCAGCCGGCCACGAATCAAGGGATATTTCACTCGATGGGGACTGTATAGATACCAGGAATAGCTGGCCCCCCTCTGGCAGCCGCGCGGTTCATGATCGGGGAGATCGGGCCGGGTCTTGGGGTAATCCGTCGCCTGCATCTCGAAGGCCACCAGCCCGTTCTTGACATGGATGTTCCAGGAACAGCCCCCCGTGCAATTGACGCCGTGCGTGGAGCGCACCACCTTGTCGAAGCGCCAGCGGTTGCGGTAGGCGTCCTCCCATTGACGGTCCTCGTTGGTCACGATGCCGTGGCCATTGGAAAAGGTGCTCTGAATGCGTTTGAAGAAACGCAGGCGGTCCAAAAAATGGCTCATGTCGATTACCTTGTATTCTATCTTGGTCGCATTGCAACGCGTCGCGGATCGCTATGCGAAGGTGTCGGCCTGCGGCCGACGGTTTGGTGGGCTACGCCGCAAACGGTGCGGGTAGCCCACCCTACATCGAAGGCGAAACGCAAGAAGGCGTGTGCGCTTGTCGGAGTGTGCATTTAACCCTCATCCGGCCGGAACCGTCATCTCGCCTTCGCTGACCAACACGGCCGCGCCGCCTACCCGGATAGTGAGATTCTCGGTCATGTCATTATCCATCTCCACGTTCAGCACGCTTTGTCTGGCAGCCGGCTCTCCGCGATCCATGGCAAAGGTGTACGTACCGCGCTTGAAGGGCGGTTGCCGGCACAGGTAATGGGCGAAGGCGGGTATCGCAGACCCGATAGGCGGGTCTTCGGTGACGCCGATCTTGGGACCTACCAGGCGCCCGTGGAAATCCGAGGACTCGATCAGGCTCTCCGTAGAAAACAATAGGATCTCCTGGACAAAGGTTGCCGGCGCCGAAGATTGGCTCCAGACGTTGAAATCAAAGCGCGCCCTGCGCACCGTCGCGTAAGACCGCAGAGGCACGATCAAGTACGGATAGTCGCAAGATACGAGCAAAGGCGTATATTTCAATTTCTCCAGGTCGGATTCCTCCAGCGCGAGGATGTCCGCCAGCTCCCCGTAGGAAGGCACGTAGCGATCGATCTTCGCCCGCGTCCGTTTGGTGAATTGAACAAAGATCGGCTTGCCGTGTGCCTCGGTGACGTACACCTGAATGGGGCCCGCGTTCAACTTCAGCACGATCGGGGTATGTTTCCGTACCAGCCGGATCTCGCCGATGGTGGCCAGCACATAGGCTGCGGCAATGACGGCGTGGCTACCGAACTCGATCTCCGAACCGGGTAGAAAGATACGGGCGCGGAAGGCGTAGGTATCGTCCGCGGGCGGCAGCACGAAGACCGTCCCCGGCAGGTTGAATTCGCGCGCTACCAGTTGCATGCCGGCCGCGTCAAGACCCGCGGTGCGCGGAAATACCGCGATCTGTGCGCCATGGAAGATCTTGTCGGAGAACACGTCGGCGATGTAGAACTTGAGTCGCACGCTGGTTTTTCGAAGCGGGGTGGTGCCGCATTATTACACTGCGTTTAATCGGACACCGACCTGCACGCGGTTGCCGGCCACGCGCACCGCATAGGCCCCCACGCGGATGTCCGGGTATTCAAGACACTGTCCGGTCTTGAGACTGTAATGTTGCTTATACAGAGGAGAAGCGACGACCAGCTCCTCGCCGATGTCGCCGACGATCCCGCGCGCAAGGACATTGGCCTTCCCGATCGGATCGTAGTTATCGATCGCGTAGATGTCCTTGCCGACGCGGAACAGTGCGACCTGACGGCCGCCGACGAGTGCACCGCTCCCATACCATGGCACCAGATCATCCAAGGCGCAGACATCGACCCAATCCATCCGCTCATCGCTCGTCACCGGCACGGCGCGATTGCTGACGTTCACCATCAGAGCACCAGCAAGGCTATTGGAATTGTTGGACCCACGGGCCGCCTGAGCGACGATCGGGCAATCAAGACGCGATCCGCGGGAGGACGGCCGGTGGAATGGTTTGCGTAGCGGCTGGGCCGCCTGCCGGCGTTTGTATACCATACGAGAGCCCCATCGAGTGGGTCGAGCGAGGGGTGCGCCAAGGGCAATGCGTTCGGCGTGGCCTTCGGTCGACGGATGCCCGCGCGTGCTAATCCGATACCGGTCCTTGATCAC
>JBOIDW010000410.1:0-2595 GCA_050740655.1 Gammaproteobacteria bacterium
TGCGGGGGAAGGTTGGGATGGGGGGTCAGCTCAGCGCCTCGGTGATCGTTCGCAAAACACCCTCTCGATTGGCAAGTACATCGTTGTTCCAGAACCGCAGCACGCGAAAGCCTTGCGAGCGCAGGTACGCATCTCGTCTGTGGTCCGCTACTGATTCCGAATGCTGTCCACCGTCGGCCTCAATGATCAACCGCGCCTCCAGGCACGCAAAGTCGACGATATAGTGATCGATCGCCACTTGTCGGCGGAATCGATATCCCTCGACCTGAGGTGGACCCCAACCTCTGGACAGCTGTCAGGCCGGGATAAGGTGGAAGCCTCCGCGGGTTGACGCCGTTTCGGCTGTCGTCAGCCGGGCTCGGCGCATGATCGCAATGCCTTCGTCTTCGTCATCATACAAGATCTGTTGTGGTTGTGGCGCCTGTGGAGCTTGTGGGCAACGCGCTTGCGTTGTCCACAAATCCACAGGCGGCGCGCCGGCCGCGAACGCCGCCGCCGGCGTGCGGTTGCCCAGCGCCTGATGCCTGATGCGGCCGCTCGGTGTTGTAGAACGCGATCCAGGCAGCGATGCCGCGCCTGGCGTCGGCCGGGCTGTCGTAGGCATGGAGATAGACCTCCTCGTATTTCAGGCTGCGCCATAGCCGCTCGACGAACACGTTGTCCATCCAGCGGCCGCGGCCGTCCATGCTGATGGCGATGCCGGCGGCGGCGAGCGTGCCGGTGAAGGCCACGGATGTGAACTGACAGCCCTGGTCGGTGTTGAAGATGTCCGGCCGTCCTTTCGCCAAGGCCTCCTCGAGCGCGTCGACGCAGAAGCGGGCGTCGAGGGTGTTGGACAGCCGCCAAGCCAGCACGTGCCGGCTCGCCCAGTCCATCACCACGACCAGATAGAGGAAGCCATGCGCCATCGGGATGTAGGTGATGTCCGCTGCCCACACCTGATTGACCCGCTCGATCGCAAGTCCGCGCAAGAGGTAGGGATAGACCTTGTGATCCGCCGCCGGCAGGCTCGTGCGCGGCCGCTGGTAGATCGCTTCGAGGCCCATCATCCGCGTCAGCCGCGCCCGCTTTGCGTTCGCGAAAGACGCGAAACCCAGCACGACGGCGATGGCACCGAACGCCACGGGGAACAGCGGGCCCAGCCCGTAGACCTTAGTTCTGGATCAACCTGACGAGGTTGCCGTCCGGGTCGATCAGAGCGCCGATGCGTCCGCCCCAGTCCTCGACTCGAGGCGGATGGAGGCGAGGCTGACCCCTGCAGATCTCGGGCAGGCCTGCCGCCTTGCAGACGGCGTAGAATGCATCGACATCGTCGAGCCGCAGGCAACAGCTGAACCAGCTGGTCAGCGGGTCGAGCTCGGGGTGCGGGAAGAACTCGAGCGTCAGTTCGCCGCGCTTCAGGATCATCCAGCCGTCGTCTCGCCAGCTCTCGACGAAGCCGAGGGCGGCATAGAAGCGCGACGTCGTCCCGAAGTCGCGCGAGGGCAGATTCGGCGTGGCGTGATCGGCCATGGTTGTTCTCCTCACCTCTGCAGGCACTCGCCCACCTCCGATAGTTAGGCGAAGGATTCCACCTTATCACCCTGCCCGAAAACTGGGCTCCAGCTCAACCTGACGCTCGCGCAGCAGCCGCCATAAGGCACGTTCCGCGTCCGTCATACTCTTGCGGAGCTTGCGTGCGTTCTCGTTCGGCATCGGTGTGGCGGCTACCCCCATCCCACCCTTCCCCCGCAAGGGGGGAAGGGGCTCACCTTGCTCTGTCATCAGCGATCCGACTTCTGACTTCTGGCTTCCGCCTTATCGCGGCGGCTTGAAATTGTTGTCCACCACCACATAGCTGGTGAGGTTGTATTTGACGCCGCTGACCGGGCTGATGCCCCGGTGGGGGTGGGTCCAGTAAGGCGGGAACAGCAGCATCAGGCCGGCGCGCGGCTTGACTCGGATCGATTGGAACGGGAACTCGGTGAAGCCGCCTTCCTCCACGTCCTTCAGATACATCAGCACCGCCACCATGCGGTCATGGGTGCCCGCGACCGAGGCGTCGATGTGGAGGCCGAAGCCCTGGCCCGGTTCCACACGCTCCAACAGTGGCGGCGTGCGCTTGGTGGCCGGCGAGGAGACGAGCTGCTGCAACGTGGGAAAGGCCTGGGCATAGGCCTGCAGGTTCTTTTCCAGCGCCTGCGACCAGGCCTCGGCGATGTCCTGCCACTCGGGCAAATCTCCGATCTGCAGCATGGTGCCGGAGCGCAGGCGCGGCTTGTCGCGGGTCGCGGTGGTGGAGGCGTGCTTGCGCGCGTCCGCCTCGAACCGGCGGATCACCTCCTCGCACAGCGCCGCGCTGAAGCTGTCGCGATACATGCGGATGAAATGCGGCTGCTGGGTCGGCGCGCCCTGGGCGTCCGGCTTCGGCCCCGGCTGTTGGCCGAGCCCGCCCAACTGCACGCCGGAATCCTTCGCCGTCATGGTTCAAGCCCCAAGTTGTCGTTGTGTTCCCTTGACGCGACCATAGCAGAAACGGGCACAGCGGTGTAACCGGTGTGCAATGTTCCCCGCCGCAGGGCATCGGCGTTGCATCGCCCCCTCACTCTGTCCCTC
>JBOIDW010000411.1:0-2786 GCA_050740655.1 Gammaproteobacteria bacterium
TACGGTCTGATGATCGATGCCGATAGCGTCATCGATTACGATGCCGGTTTCGATACCGATCGATTCAAACAAGACCTGCGGCATGACCTTTACGACGTCACGATACGCTTAGGGGGTATCTCGTACGCGCTGGCCTTGCTGTTCAGCAACCGCCTGGAGTTCACTTACAAGGGCGTGCTCCATGAGTATCTGGTGGTGCCCCCCAATTGTTCGCGTGCTACCGCGCTGGGTTTTTGCAATCGGCATAGCCCGGACGGTGCCCGCAGCCGCAATCCCGGAAAGTATCAGGATGACGCCGCGCTACTGGAGCAGGCCTTGCTCACCGAGACGGATCCGTTCCTGATAGCCCGTTATACGTTTTACCTGGCGCAGAGCTACCAGGACGCCAGCGAGAACGAGCGGGCACTCCAATGCTATCTGCGCCGCGCACAACTCGGCTTCTGGCCGGAAGAGGTATTCGTAAGCCTGTACCGGGCGGCCCAGATCATGGAAGCACTGGGCCGCTCCGGGGCGGAGATCGTACAAACCTATCTCCATGCCTATGAGTGCTGCCCTACGCGCGCGGAATCCTTGCATGGGGCGATCCGGTACTGCCGGCTGCACGGCAAATATCAACAGGGCTATATCCTCGGCAAACACGCACTGGATCTGGCTCGCCCTGACACGGGGTTGTTCGTCGAAGACTGGATCTACTCGTATGCGCTACGGGATGAATACGCGATCGCCGCCTATTGGGCGGGGCATTATCGCGAATGTTTCGAGGCCTGCCTGCGGATCCTGGAGGAAAGGGTCATACCGGAAGCCCAACGCGGGCGGGTACGCAAGAACGCCGAGTTCGCGATCGGGAAACTCGACGATCCTCAGCTTGCGGACAGGCTCGCTTCCGTATCGGATTAACCAATCGGGACCAGTGACAAGGCGCTACCCCATGCACGCATCCCTACACGGCATGCCTCTTATGCGATTCCCAGCAGGATGCGGGTCTAGCCGGTGCGGCGGCAAGCGAGCACGGATCTGCATCCGCGGTCATGAGCGCGGGGACACGAGCGTGCCATCCGGTCCTGCCGTATTGATACCCAATAGTTTTTTTTATACGCTGCGCCCCGCTTGCCTCGTGCCGAGGTGGCGGAACCGGTAGACGCGCTGGACTCAAAATCCAGTGGGGGCAACCCCGTGAGAGTTCGATTCTCTCTCTCGGCACCATCTTGACAGTCCGTACTAGGGGACCTTCCATGCGCATGCTGCATACGATGCTTCGAGTGGGTGATCTGGACCGTTCGCTCGATTTCTATACCACGGTACTCGGAATGCGGCTATTGCGCCGTGCAGAGTATCCCGAGGGGCGCTTTACGCTGGCCTTTGTCGGCTACGGCCCCGAGACCGAGACCGCGGTATTGGAGCTGACCTATAACTGGGGCACGACCCGCTATGAGCCGGGGAGCGCCTACGGCCACGTCGCCATCGGTGTCGATGACGTATACGCGGCCTGTGCGGCGATCAAGGAACGCGGCGGCAAGATTGTGCGGGCAGCCGGACCGATGCAGGGCGGCAGCACGGTCATCGCCTTCGTCGAGGACCCGGACGGCTACAAGATCGAATTGCTGCAAGACCCTCAACCAGCCCGCCAGGGTGGCTCGTTTTCTTGACGGTGCGAGCGGCGGTCGCCACCGGATGCCTTGTTGACGGGGCTGCCCCCGATACGGTGTGGCGAGAGCTATACTGCGAACAGGCACAATTTAGCGAATTTACATTGACCTCTCTAGCCGTCACCCGGCGGAAGCCGGGGTCCAGTGCAGCCTATCAAGTCCCTCCTGGAAGCCGGCTTTCGCCGGCATGACGTCGGAGTAATGATAATTTTCGACCGTTGAACGTAGTGTTGTCATTCGAGGTACCTTCATGAGTTCGGCCTCGCGCCCGGTGAAGCCGGTCGCTTGCCATGGTGGTTTTTCGTAAACCCTTGCACGGGAGGATCGGATATGCAGATCATCGGCAATTACCTATGGTTGGCCTTGCTGTTCGTACTGGGCATCCTGTTCTGGTACGGCGTCTCGGCGGGTGCCACCGGGGCTTGGCGGCGCTGGTTCGGCCGGTCCCGGGATAAACCGCACGACGACCAGGGCGAAGAAAGGAAATGAAACGTCGGCTTTCGCGATAGCCGTGTGGCGTTAAGGCAGAATCGCGGGCGCGATGTCCAGGTGCCCCTGGCCGTAGACGGGTGCGTCCCCACTGCGGCCTCGAACCCGCACGCTACCGCTCCAATAACGCAAAGGACGGCGCACCTCCTGGTCCGGTAGCCACGGGCTTAACCCTAAGCTCAGCCCCTCGGTCTTGAACCGAAACAGCACCGGCAAGCGGTAGCCGAGCCGGTCGCGCGGGCTCTCCCAAGGCTGCGCCGTCAGGACCTCCACTTCGCTACGGGGTAGCCGACGCAGCGCGCCCTCGGGCGTGATCACGGCGAAGCGATCGATGGGGACGCCGCTACCGTCGCGGCGCCGCATGCGCGATCCGACGATGTCCCGACCGTCATCAAGGTGGAGGTAACAGCGGTCCCAGACCATCTGCCCGGCGGCCATCGGCCAGGGCCCGAGCACCCGCTCGAGCAGGGCCAGGCCCCGCAGCTTGAGACGCTCGGCCCCAATCTCGAGCGTACCGCGGACCGCGAGCCGGGGCGCGAGCAGGACGGTGGGCAGCAACGGCTCGGCATCACCGCCGGATAACGTCACCATCGGTTTGACCCCGGTCAGGCTGAGCGCGAGGCGGATCCGGTCCTGCGCGAGCCTCAGCCG
>JBOIDW010000412.1:0-4058 GCA_050740655.1 Gammaproteobacteria bacterium
AGATGGTGATGCCGGGCGACAACGTGCAGATGACGGTGGAGCTGATCAACCCCATCGCCATGGAGGCGCAGGTCCGCTTCGCCATCCGCGAGGGCGGCCGCACCGTCGGCGCCGGCGTCGTCACCAAAATTCTGGCTTAAAGGCCGGTGCGGGGGGGTCTGGCCGGTTTTGGGCCGGTTTTGGACCCCTGGAACGGCTCCGGACCGGGGTTTTTGGGCCCCCGGTGGCCCGATTTTCGCGTAACCCCCTTTCCTAAATGGAAACAGCCGTATATAGTGCGCGGCTCCCCATTGCTTTTACGTGTCTAGCGCGTCCGGTATCCCAGGGCAGTAGCTCAACTGGTAGAGCGGCGGTCTCCAAAACCGCAGGTTGAGGGTTCGAGACCTTCCTGCCCTGCCAAATTGCCTGTCCTGTGCTGTCGCGCCAGCGGAATGACGATGAACGCCCCGCAGCCCGTAGAAACCAGAACCGCCACGCCGCTCGACACCCTGCTGCTCGTGCTGGCCGTTGCCACCCTCGCGGGCAGCATCGCCGCGTTCTACTACTTTGCCGGCCAGATCAACGTCACCGTGCGCGCGCTGATGGTGCTCGGCGGCCTGGTCGCCGGCGCGGCAATCGCCTACCAGACGGCCACCGGCAAGAACACGTTGGGCTACATGCGCGGCTCGTCGTTGGAGCTGCGCAAGACGACCTGGCCCACCAAGGCGGAAAGCATCCAGGCGACGCTGATGATCGCGGCCGTGGTGCTGGTATTCGCGGTGATGGTGTGGCTGTTCGACTCGGGGCTGCTGTACATGGTGAAGCAAGTGACGGAGCGGGGCTGATGTCCGAGACGGAAGAGAAAGTGGCGGAGACGCGGGCGATGACCGGCGCCATGCACTGGTATGTCGTGCACGCCTATTCGCAGTACGAGAACAGTGTCAAGAAGGCGCTGACCGAGCGCATCAAGCGCGCGGGCCTCGAGGCGAAGTTCGGCCAGATCCTGGTCCCGACCGAAGAGGTCATGGAGATCAAGGACGGCGTGAAGCGCATGACCGAGCGCAAGTTCTTCCCGGGCTACGTCCTGGTCCAGATGGAAATGGACGAAGAGACCTGGCACTTGGTGAAATCCACGCCGAAAGTCATGGGCTTCATCGGCGGCACGCCGGACAAGCCGGCGCCGATCTCGGAGAAGGAAGCCAAGCGCATCCTGAACCAGGTCGAGGAGTCGGTGGAGAGGCCGAAGCCAAAGACGCTGTACGAACCGGGCGAAGGCATCCGCGTCACCGACGGCCCGTTCGCGGATTTCACCGGCGTCGTCGAGGAAGTGAATTACGAGAAGAACCGCCTGCGGGTGGCGGTGCTGATTTTCGGCCGGTCGACACCGGTCGAGCTGGAGTTTTCGCAGGTGGAGAAGGCGTAACCGGATTTGTAGGAGCGCCGCTTCGGCGCGATTGGTTTATCCCCCGGGAGCCCCAACGATGTCGGGGCGCTTGAACCGGCAAGGAGTGAGGACAGATGGCTAAGAAAGTTCAGGCTTACGTGAAGCTGCAGATTCCCGCAGCGAAAGCGAATCCGTCGCCGCCGGTCGGCCCCGCGCTGGGCCAGCAGGGCGTGAACATCATGGAGTTCTGCAAGCAGTTCAACGCCGCGACGCAGAAGATGGAGCCGGGCATGCCGATTCCCGTGATCATCACGGTGTACTCGGACCGCTCGTTCACCTTCATCACCAAGACGCCGCCGGCAACCGTGCTGATCAAGAAGGCCATCGGCCTGGAGTCGGGCAGCGCGACGCCGAACAGCAAGAAGGTCGGCAAGATCTCGCGCAAGCAGCTCGAGGAGATCGCCAAGATCAAGTGGCCGGACATCAACGCCGGCAGCATGGAAGCCGCCATCAAGACCATCGCGGGCTCCGCCCGTTCGATGGGCGTCGACGTGGAGGGCTGATCATGAAGAACGTCAAGCTCTCGAAGCGCCAGAAGCCGTTCCTCGACAAGGTCGCGGTCGGCAAGCAGTACCCGCTCGACCAGGCGATCTCGCTGTTGAAAGAGTGCGCCACCGCCAAGTTCAAGGAATCGGTGGACATGGCCATCAACCTCGGGGTCGATGCGTCGAAGTCCGACCAGAACGTGCGCGGCTCGACCGTGCTGCCGCACGGCGCCGGCAAGTCGGTGAAGGTCGCGGTGTTCGCGCAGGGCGCCAAGGCCGATGAAGCCAAGGCCGCCGGCGCCGACATCGTCGGCATGGCGGACCTTGCCGAGAAGATGAAGGGCGGCGACCTGTCGTACCAGGTCGTGATCGCCGCTCCGGACGCCATGAAAGTCGTCGGCTCGCTGGGCCAGGTGCTCGGCCCGCGCGGCCTGATGCCGAACCCGAAGACCGGCACGGTCACGCCGGACGTCGCGACGGCGGTGAAGAACGCGAAGGCCGGCATGGCGAAGTACCGCACCGACAAGGCCGGGATCCTGCACTGCTCGGTCGGCTCGGCGAGTTTCGAGCCGGAGAAAATCAAGGAAAACCTGGTCGCCGTGGTGCGTGACGTGCGCAAGCACAAGCCCGCCTCGTCGAAGGGCATTTTCATCAAGAAGGTGACGCTGTCCACGACGATGGGCCCGGGGATCCGGGTCGACGTCGGCACGTTGCCGGAGTAACAGAAACGATTTGGCTGTGTGGTGCTGTTGGCCACACCGTCGAAGACCGTATGTGGGAGCGGCCCATGGCCGCGACTTTAAAGGCGCAAGCCGCATACGCAGACGGTGGAAGCGGAGAGATGTTGGCTTCGTGACACCGGAAGGTGGATGACCCAGCCGCGAGGCGAAGTCATCCGTTTGTTCAACGTTGCAACAGGAGTTTCTTATCGATGATGAGGTTGGACGAGAAGAAAGCCCTGGTTGCTGAGGTGAACGAAGTCGCGAAGCGCGCGCTCTCGGCGGTTGCCGCCGAGAACAAAGGGCTGACCGCCGGCAAGTTCGACGACCTGCGCAAGAAGGCCCGTGCCAACGGGATCTACCTGCACGTGGTCAAGAACACGCTGGCACGCAAGGCGCTGAAGGGCACGAGTTTCGAGTGCCTGGATCCCGCCCTGGTCGGTCCGCTCGTGCTCGGGTTCTCGCTGGAGGATCCGGGTGCGGTCGGGCGCGTGATCAAGGACTTTGCGAAGGAGAACGGCAAGCTCGTCGTCAAGGCCGTGTCGATCGGAGGCCAGCTGTACGGGGCCCAGGACATCGACCGGCTGGCCAAGCTGCCGACCCGCACGCAGGCACTCAGCCTGCTGCTGGCGGCGATGAAGGCTCCGATCGGCAAGTTCGTCATGACCCTTAACGCGGTCCCGAGCAAGTTCGTCCGTACCGTCAAGGCGGTCGCGGATCAGAAGCAGGCTCAGGCGGCGTAAGTCACCGACGCATTCAGGCACACCGCATTACACACACACGATTATCTGAAGGAAGCAAACATGGCTAGCAAAGAAGAGATTCTTGATTCGATCGCCAAGATGTCCGTGATGGACCTGGTCGACCTCGTCAAGCTGATGGAAGACAAGTTCGGCGTCACCGCGGCGGCCCCCGTCGCGATGGCGGCTGCGAGCGGCGGCGCCGCTGCTGCGGCCCCGGTCGAAGAGAAGACCGAGTTCACCGTCGTGCTCGCCGCCATCGGCGAGAAGAAGGTGGAAGTCATCAAGGCCGTGCGCGAGATCACGGGCCTGGGCCTCAAGGAGGCCAAGGACCTGGTCGAGGGCGCGCCGCAGACGGTCAAGGATGGCGTCAACAAGGCCGATTCCGACAGCTTCAAGAAGAAGCTCGAGGCGGCCGGCGCCAAGGTCGAGATCAAGTAAGTACGCAGTGACGGATCCGGGGGCGGGCGACCGCCCCCGGACTCCGGTTTTGGAGCACAGGGTTCAGGAGCGCCGCAAGGCGCCACAGATTTGCAGGATACCGAGAGCACCATGACTTACTCGTTCACCGAGAAGAAGCGCATCCGCAAGGACTTCCGCAAGCAGGTCGAGACGCTGGAAGTCCCGTACCTGCTGGCGACGCAGATCGATTCGTACCTGCAGTTCCTGCAGGCGGAGAAGGCGCCGGACA
>JBOIDW010000413.1:0-5204 GCA_050740655.1 Gammaproteobacteria bacterium
GTGGTAGTGCTCCGGAAGAGAATTCAGCTTCGCGATGATCTGTTCGTCATCACCCTCCCCGGCGCCGGTTCGGTTATCGCCGGTCAACCACATCTGGCCGGACGGATGTTGCATCGAATTGAAGAAAACGACATCACCGTTGATCGGGCCCTTGCTGGGATCCAGCTTGCCTAGATCGTTGACCTTACCGTTGGCGCCACACAGGAAGGCGACGACGTCCAGATCGTATTCTTCCTGTTTCTTGCCGAACAGGCCCCCGAGCAGTCCGGATGGTTTCTCTTCGGCGATGTCCCATCCCAGACCGATGGTGACCTGCGACAGGTCGTGCTCGTCTTTGCGTAAGCTGACGCCCTGCCCCTTATTCAATCGGATAGCCATAGTGCGAACCCCCGACACATGGATAGATACCTACGTTCCAAACGTTGAACACAACAACTCAAACAAATTCTATTTCATGTGCAAATTCAGTAAGCTCCTTTATTCCCTCCCCCTAACAGGGGGAGGGCGAGGGTGGGGGTTGAGCGTCGCATAGTTCTGAGAGACTCAACCCCCATCCTATCCTTCCCCCTTCCAGGGGGAAGGGATGGAAAAGAGCATCGCAATTTCACATATCTTTGGCTAGTAATCAGGCCACGACGTTTATCTCCGGCGGCGGCGGTGGTAGGTCGCTCAAACCCGTGACTTCCTTCTGGCCGGATTCGACCTTCTGACTACCGCTCGACACCGAGGCGGACACCCATTTGAAAAAGGCCTTGATAGTCGCGGAATCGGCCGTGTCGAGTTGCACGACGACCTCGGTGATCTGCTTCAAGACGGTGGTGTCGGCACCGGGACCCGCCGCACACGCCACCACGATGCCTGATTTGACTTTTTTGAAGTCTCCGAGACCCTTCTGCCAGTTGCTGTCCGTCGGCGCACCGTCGGTCATCAGGAACACGAGCGGTTTCCAGTCGCCCTTCTGTTCAGCGGTGGTCTTCTGCACTTCGGCATCGATGCGCCGCGCCAACAGGGACAAGGCCTCACCGAGGGCGGTCGAACCGGAGGCCGAGATCGATGGAGGCTGGAACGAGGCGAGGTCCGTGAGCGGCACGACCTGCTTGGCCGAGCTATCGAAGGTGATGACCGAGAGGTACGCGGTTTCGAGCGCGTACGGATCCTGGCGCAGAGTGGATACCAGGACCTGAACGCCGTTCTTGACGGACTCTATCGGTTCGCCGGACATCGATCCGGAGGTATCGAGCACGAGGTAGACGGGTAGTCGACGCATGTAAACCCCCTCTGTATAGGTTCCTCTTAGAATTGCGACCCTAGCCTTCTTCGGTTGCCAGGCGCCGCTTGTAACGTATCGACGAGATCAGAGACAGGATGATGAAGGCCACGCCGATCAAACCCGTTATCACCTCGGATACGTGGTAGACGATGCTCCCCAACATGATCGCCGCCAGGGCCCCGATGGCGTAGTGGGCCCCGTGCTCGAGAAACACGTACTCGTCCAAGGTGCCTTTTTTCACCAGGTGCACGGTCAGTGAGCGGACGAACATGGCACCGATGGCGAGTCCGAGCATGATGATGACGACGTCGCGGGTGATCGCGAAAGCGCCGATCACACCGTCGAAGGAGAAGGACGCGTCCAATACCTCCAGATAAAGGAAACCGGCTATTCCGCTACGCTTTGCCGTCTCGACCGTTGCTTCTCCCTGTTCCTCGCTCTCGAACAGGCTGTCGAGGCTGCTCACGGCGACATACAGGATCACCCCGGCCAGCCCCGCGATCATCACCGTCAGACGGGTCGCATCATCGATCGGCAGGAAATACTGCAGGGAAAAAAGCGCGATCAAGGCCACCATGATGCTGAACGAATCGAGCTTGCCGAGCTGGGCCAGCTTCTCTTCCACGACGCCCAGCCAGTGCAGCTCCTTCGCGGCGTTGAACAGGAAGGACAGGAACACCAACAGCAGGAACATGCCGCCGAAGGCGGCGATGGCAGCGTTGCTTGCCAGGAGGTGCTTGGCGTATTCATCGGGATTCGACAGCGCCATGTCGGTTACTTCCGACATATCCAAACCGGTCGCGATGGCCACGATCGCAATCGGAAAGAGCAGCCGCATGCCGAACACGGCGATCAGGATACCGATGGTCAAGTAGATCTGGCGCCATTTCGCGCTCATGTCCTTGAGGACGGACGCGTTCACCACGGCGTTGTCGAAGGACAGGCTCACTTCCATGACGCCCAGGATCAATGTCAGGAACACCGCCGCAAGCCCGGCTTCGACCGCAAGCCCCCCTTCGACCGAGTGCGTGCCCCAATAGTAGGCAGCCGCCAAGCAAACGATGGTAACGAAGAAGGAATAACGAAAATCTTTCATATCGATACTGCGTCCTCGATAAAGGGCGTTAATCGGATGTCACGGCGCTATACTGACAATGGACATAACCTACGCTTTTACTGACGTCCTGCCGGCGAAGGCCGGCATCCAGAACGCGCTGTTATGCCGCACTGGACCCCGGCCTTCGCCGGGGTGACAGTTAACAGGTAGCGTCTTGCATCTCTAGGAAAATTATGCCCGTTCGCGGTATACGACGAGCCTACGAACTTCCCTACCGTACGTCAATATACTCCGGGTAGTCCGCCACGGTCAGGCCAAACCGCGGGTTCGGCAAGCCTGTCAGAGGGCGCTCGTCCAGGGCCTCCCGCAAAGCGATATAGGGGAGGTTGACCCCGGATTTGCACGCGATGCCAATCCCGCCCGACAGCCGCGGGTTGACCTCGATGCACTTGGGTACACCGCCGCCGACTTTGATCTGGATGTTGAACAGCCCATTGAAATTAAAATGCTCGGTGATACCGCGGGCCAAACGGTGTAGTCCCGGATCGGCGTCGATGCGCTGTCCGAGCCGCAGCTTGAGGCGCGGTATGGCATAGATCAATTCGCCTTGCCGCGCGTAGCAGTCGACGCTGTATTCCGGGCCGTCCAGGTATTCCATCACCAAGAGCGGGCCGAAGCTAACCCGGCTGCCGAGCGCCCGGCGCAGGTCCTCGAGCCGGATGCGATACAGGCTGGTGTTCATGAGCTCATGGTAGGGGTCGAGGTGTTCGTGGATGACCTTGAAACCGAGCGCATAAACACCCTCCTCGGGCTTGATGCAGGCCATGCCATGCCGCTGCCGGAGCCCGGCGTAGGCTTGGTCGAATGACTCGATGGTGCTCACGGACACATGGTCCGGCACGGGTACTGCGACTTCCGCCAGCGAGCGGTATAACCTGCTCTTGTTCTCGAGGGTGGCGATGACTCCGGCATCCCCCGGCAGCATCACCCGGGTTCCGCATTCGGCGGCAAACTGCTGGCCCTGCCGCGCAATCGCGCTCAGTTCGCGCCCCGGGAAAAAGGCCGCAACGCGTTGCTCGCGGGCGATCTGCAGGCACTGTGCGACATAGTCATCGGGGTCACTTGGAGGGGTCTCCACCAAGCTGCGGTCCGCCACCTGCAACCCCGCAGCCTCCGACAGTACATGGCTCGCCAGGGTCTCGAAACGGCCTTCGAGATCTGCGGCCTTGATCAGTCGTATCGCGTGTACGTTGTTGGAGACCCCGCGCCCGAACCAGACCGTCTGCGGGCGCGGCCGGGACATGCGCTAGAGGATCCCTCGGATCTGCGGCATCATCGCATCGAAGGTGCGACCCTGGCCGGGCTCGCCGATCGCGTGGAGCTTCCATTCCTGGTTGTGACGGTACAGCTTGGCCATGATCATGCCCGTGTGCGGACCGGAGGCCGAGAGGTCATAGCGGGCGATCTCCTTGCCGCTGGCCGCGTCGACCACGCGGCAGACGGCATTGGCCACGGTGCTGAAATCCTGTCCGCGAAAGGAATTGACCGTGAACACCAGGCTCTTGACGCCTGCCGGCACCCGCGCCAGATCGACGTTGATCACCTCGTCATCGCCTTCCCCTTCCCCGGTGAGATTGTCCCCGGTATGTACCACGCTGCCATCCCTGCTCTTGAGCTGGCGGAACCACACCACGTCGAGCTTCTGGCCGGAATCGTCGAACATCACGCACGAGGCGTCCAGGTCGATGGAGCCGCCGCCACCGCCACCGCCCAGCAGACCACCCAAGAGCCCCTTCTTCGGGCTCTTCGCCACGTCCCAACCGAGGCCCATGAAGATGCGCGTCAACCCCCCGCCGGATTCTTTATCCAGCGAGATCTTCTGGCCTTTGACTAGACTGATTGCCATCGGATTACCCCTCTCATGCAGACCATGCTTGCTTGAAGTGCCGGTGTCCTCATTTCCGCCCCGCCTCCCAATTGAAACCGAACCCATAGTGCCGATCGCAGGGCATGTGATCACGGAAATAGCGTTCCTCCTTGGTGACCTCGATCCGGTCACCGCAATGGGTGACCCGGCAGATCGCGCAGAACCGGTTACCGACATCCGGATTGTTCAGGTCCATCAGGACCTCGTTGCCCTCCTGATCGCGCACCCGCAACCGCCCGCCGACGTCGCTGAAGTTACTCGTCCCTTCGTAGATGAAGGCGAAGACGACTACACGGCGGATGAGATCGGGGCGCAGGATGTAAAGGTTCTCGCCGTCCGCGGCGGCGCCGGTCCGGTCATCCTTGTCGAGATAGACATAGGGGGACCGGGTCTTCGATCCGAAACAGTTCCCGAGCGCCTGGATCACGCCCTTTTCCCCGTCCTGCATCTCGTACATGCAGCCGAGGTCGAGGTCCGCGGACTTGGCGCCCAGACCGAACAGGCCGCCCTTCTTGGGTTTCTGATCCCAGTTCAGGTTGATGTGGATGGGCTGCGGCTGCTTGTCCTTCCTGAGGCTGACCGCGCTCGACTGGCCCTGCTTTTCGAGGGTGACCTTGGTCAAGCGTACCGGCGGGGGCGTGGGGGCAGGGGGCGGAGCGGCGGCGGCCGCGGGCTCGGCCTCCGTACCACCGAAATGACGCAGCAGGGCCCCAAGCCCGCCATCGAATCCCTGCCCGGTCAGAACGAGCCGCCATAGCCCATCCTTCCGGTACAATTCCGCCAGGACCATGGCACGCTCCTGCCTGAAGTCCGTCCCGGAGAAGGCAAAACGCGCCGTTTCCGTGCCTCGCTGCAGAAACCGGAGGTGGCCGGATCGGATATCGGCCATGCAGCCCGAACCGTCGATGGCGCAGGTCAGCACCAGTCTTTGCACGGCTGCCGGGATGCGG
>JBOIDW010000414.1:0-8815 GCA_050740655.1 Gammaproteobacteria bacterium
CCGAACACCCGCAGTTCGCTAAGGGCTAGTCGGTGTTTCGCCCGGCGTGGCGCCCGGTGCGGCTTCCGGGCCGGCTGCCGGCGGCGCTTCGACGCGCGGCAGGTGCACGGAAACCACCGGTTGATTCGGATCACCGCCATGCGCCAGGATTGCCGACTCGACGCCGACCGGCAGGGTCAAGTCGCCGATATGGAGCGTGGTCCCCACGCCGACCTCGGCGAGGTCGACTTCTATGAACTCGGGGAGGTCCTTGGGCAGGCAGATGGTCTCGATCTCGGTCATCAAATGGCTGATGATCCCGCCACCCTGCTTGACGCCGATGCACTTGTCCTCATTGATAAAATGCACCGGAATGCGCATGGTGATCTTCTCATGCTCGTCGATGCGCAACAGGTCGACGTGCAGCAACTGCCGCCGGTACGGATGCCGTTGCAGGTCTTTCAAGACCACCTTTTCCGACCCGTCCCCGAGCTTCAAGGTCAGTACGTGCGAGTAGAACCCTTCGTGGTCGAGATGCCGGAGCATCTCTTCCTGGCCTAATTCGAGGGCCATCGAGCCCTTGCCCGCGCCGTATATCACGGCCGGGACCCGGCCATTGCGGCGCAGGCGCCGGCTCACGCCCTTGCCCGTCTCCGCGCGCGGCGTACCCGTAATTTCATATTGCTGCATGTGACGGCCCTCTTCGACTCAAGATGGAATTCGGTTCAATCCATAAACATCGAGCTCAGGGATTCGCCCGAGCTGATGCGCCGGATGCTCTCGGCCAGCACCGATGCGACGCTCAACTGCCGGATGCGCCGGCAGGCCAGCGCATCGGGCCGCAAGGGGATGGTATCGGTGACCACCACCTCGTCCAACTGCGAGGCCTCGATGCGCTGCACGGCCTGACCCGAGAGCACGGGATGCGTGCAATACGCCACGACCCGGATGGCGCCGTGCTCCTTCAGGGCACGCGCCGCCTCGCACAGCGTCCCGGCGGTATCCACCATATCATCGACCATGATACAGCTCCGGCCCTCGACCTCGCCGATGATGTGCATGACCCGCGCCTCGTTGGGCGCCGGACGGCGCTTGTCGATGATGGCCAGATTGGACTGGTCCAGTTGTTTCGCCAAGGCGCGGGCCCGCACCACGCCGCCGACGTCGGGCGAGACCACGGTAATCTTGGACGGTTCGGTCTTCCAGGCGTCCCCCAGCAACACCGGCGAGCCATAGATGTTATCCAGCGGAATATCAAAAAAACCCTGGATCTGCTCGGCATGCAGGTCCACGGTCAAGACCCGGTCGGTGCCGACGCCGGTAATCATGTTGGCCACCACCTTGGCCGTGATCGGCACCCGCGCGGAGCGCGGCCGGCGGTCCTGGCGTCCATAGCCCATATACGGGATGACCGCAGTGATGCGCGCGGCCGAGGCGCGTCTGATCGCATCGGTCATCACCAACAGCTCCATCAGATTGTCGTTCGTGGGGGCGCAGGTCGGCTGCAAGATGAACACGTCCCGTCCGCGCACGTTCTCGGCGATCTCGACCATGACCTCGCCGTCGCTGAAACGACCGACCTGGGCCTTCCCGAGCGGGATCTGCAGGCGGTTTGCAACGGCGTCCGCCAACTGCGGGTTGGCATTGCCGGCAAACAGCATCACGGACTCCAAAGGTATGCTCGCCATCGCTTGGTCTCGAGATTTGGCTGGGGTGCCAGGATTCGAACCTGGGAATGCGGGGATCAAAACCCCGTGCCTTACCGCTTGGCTACACCCCAATCGTTCATAGGATTGAACAGCCCGCCGCGTCCGACGTTACCGGGCTTCGTCAGTTACGGCCGGCTGCGCCGGTGCGCTTTGCCCCCTCACATAGTCCCGCTCGGCAAGCCTGGTATAACGATACGTCTTGCCTTCAGACCTCAGGGTCAGCACGCCATCGTTCACCATCCACTCGTCCATCCCGAGGCTTGCACCCTGGCGGGAGATTTCAATCCGCTGCCCTAGCACCCGGTATCGACTGACGGTTTCGCCGGGCATTCTTTTCTTGGTATAAAACAGGCTCCCGCCATGTATAAACACGAAGCACGGATCTGTAGTCGCCTCACCATGGCTACCACACCACACGCCCAATAGTCGGTTCTCTTGCCCCGCTCCCCGACCCTGTGCCCGCGTAAAACGTATCGGGGCCTTGCCTGGTCTGCTCAGCTCAAGTTCATTCCCGCGAACCGTGTAGCGGTAGGCGATCATTTCCTGACCGTTTTTATCGGCCACCGTGAGGCGAGCGCCATCGGCCTGATACCGCCACTCGGACGCATCGACGAATCGCGAAATCACGCGGCCATCCCCCGTGTACTCCAGCAAACTCCTCACGCCACCCCGAGGCTTGTCCGAGGCCACCCACAGCCCGCATAAATCGTTGCAAGCGAATAGTTCCGTGAAGCCCAGGCTCGATACCGTGATCGCGATCCACACGGACCCCCTGATCTTCAGGTAAGTCATTCCTACTCCTAGCCTCTCTATAAGTCCACCTCACGTGCTCCCGGAGGGAGTAGGGGTTTTCGAGTGCTTGTAGGGTCTTGCGCCTTCAGCGCTGTATAAAACGGCTACAGCCAAAACCTACCGTCTGCGGGCAGAAACCTACTCCCACGGCGAGGCCGGCAACGTTGCGCCGTGCCGGTAATTCGAATCGCTTGGGCTGGGATCGGATTAAGCTCCCGATCCCCGCGCCCGCGCGAGCCGCTCCAGCAAGGGCGAACGATTGAGGCCCCTGGCCACGTAACCGCGCCACGCTTGGGGCAAGCCGCCTAGCGCCGCACGCGCCGCCGCTGCACTGGGATAGCGTGCAAATACACAGGCCCCGGTCCCGGTGAGCCGCGCCTCGCCGCGCGCACCCAGCCAGGTAAGCGCCGCATCGACCTGCGGGTAGCGTGTCCGCACCACCGGCTCGCAATCGTTTCTTCTCTCGCCCCGCAGGAAATCGCGGATTTTGATTGGCGCGCCAGCACGTGTCAAATCGGGATCGGAGAACACCGCGCCGGTCGCCACGGTACAGTCCGGGAGGACCACCGCGTACCAGGGCTCGTCCAGCGCGAGGGCCGTCAAGCGCTCCCCCACCCCCTCCGCCCAGGCCGCCAGTCCGTTGATGAAGACCGGGACGTCGGCGCCGAGCCGCAGCCCGATCTGCATGAGGGTGTGAGCGGGCAGGTGCAGGCCCCACAGCTCGTTCAGGGCCACCAGCGTGGTGGCGGCATCCGAGCTGCCCCCGCCCAAGCCGCCTCCCAGGGGCAGGGCCTTGCGTACGTCGATCTCGACCCCGCGCGGGCACGCGGTATAGCCTTGCAGGGCGCGTGCGGCGCGTACCACCAGGTCGGCTTCGCTCGCCACGCCCGGCAGCTCGGACCGGCGCAGGATCGCGCCGTCATGGCGCAACCGGAAACGGAGCCGGTCTGCCAGATCGAGGAATTGAAACACCGTTTGCAGCTCATGAAAGCCGTCTGGCCGGCGGCCGATGACGTGCAGGAACAGATTGACCTTGGCGGGCGCCGGCCAGGCCTCAGCCACGGGGATTAGCCTAAATCCCAGCGTTCGATGGCGATGCGCACCTTGAATCTATCGGTGTCGAGAAAGATCCGCTTCGGCAGGTCCAGCCCCAGATAGCGACCATACTCGCGCACACGGATACGCCATCCGGATTGCTGTAACTCAGTCAGGCGTCCCGAGGGATCGGTGTCCAACGAGTCGATGGCGGCCCGCGGATCAGGGATCCCCCGCACCCAGTAATGTAGGCCCGAGACGGGCAGCGACCAGCCGAGGTTCCGCTGCAACAAGGCCTCGGGATCGCGGGCCACCTGAATGCGGTTGTCCGGGGTGCGCAAGGCGACCTCGGTCAGGCCGCCGTCCAGCCCATAGGTGCCCTGCCCGAGCGGCGCCATGATCCGCAGCGAATAGCCGCTCGCCATCTGCGTCCATACCAGACCCGCCTGCCAGCCCTCTTCCGGCGTGTGCAGGGCCACCCGGCCCTGCAAGGACCAGCGTTGCAAGCGATCCACGGCCGCCCGGTGCACCTCCCAGGGGGCCGATCCCGGGTCGCTCAGCCCAGGACCGGTCGGAACGCCGGCACAGGCGCCGAGCAGGAGCCCGAGCAGTGCCGGACCACAGCGCCTCATAAAGGCGTCAAGCGTCGCATGACGTCCAACACCTTGCGATCCGCCGGCGAGGTCTCGAGGCCACGCGACCAGATCGTGCGTGCCTCGTCGCGCTCGCCCAACATCCACAGCACCTCGCCGAGATGCGCGGCGACCTCCGGATCGGCGCGCAGTGCGAACGCGCGCCGAAGGTGCGTCTCGGCCTCCTTGAGCCGACCCAACCGATACAGCACCCAGCCCATGCTATCCAAGGTGTAGAAGTCATTGGGGCTGAGGGCCAGGGCGCGCTGGATGAGCGCCAAGGCCTCTTGATAGCGTGTGCTGCGGTCGGCCAGGGAATATCCCAGCGCGTTCAAGGCCAGCGCGTGTTCCGGCTCACGCGCGATGATGCGCCGCAGGTCACGCTCGACCAGGTCCAAACGCCCCATCTTCTCGGCCACCATGGCGCGGTTATACAGGAGCTCGGCGTCATAGCGATCGCCCAAGGCCTCGTCGTAGACGCGCATGGCCTCCCGATAGCGGCCTTGCTCGCTGTAGATCTCGGCCTGGGCCTGGACCACGCGGTCTTTTTGCTGGTCCGATAAGGGCTCTATACGCCGCAACTGCGCCTCGGCCTGCGCCATGTCGCCCTGTCGAGCGCGGGTCAAGGCCATATGGAGTTGGGCGTCGAAATAGGTCTCGCCCTGCCCTACCGAGCTGTACCAGCGTACAGCCTCCTGGTAATGCTTGGCATTGGCCTCGATCTGGCCGAGGTAATAGCGCGCCTCATCCCGATACTGCTCGTGCTCGGTGAGCTTCAGAAAATGCCCCTGTGCCCGATCGAAGTCCTGGTTCTGGACGCTGAGCAGACCCAGCGCAAACTGCACCTCGGCATTATCGGGCTGCGCTTCGGCGAGCGCCTCGAATTGGGCACGCGCCTCGTCATAGCGCTTGTGGTCTGCCAGCAAGCGGCCGTAGGCCATGCGCAGGTCGGACTGATCGGGGTAGTCACGGATGACGGTTTGCATCCAGGCATCGATCCTTCGTAGATCACCCTGGCGTTGCAGGATGCCGAGATAGGTCATGCCGGTCGGGGTCTCCACCGGCTTCACCTCCAGTGCCCGTTCCATGGCCTGCCGTGCCGCGCTCAGGCGATTGGCCTTCAAGGCCAGCAAGGCATACGCGAATTGCGCGTCGGCATCGTGCTGCCGGTTGGCCACCAGACGCTCCATCGCCTGCAGGGCCAGCGCCTTGTTCTTCTCGCCGCCGAGTAGATTGGCGACGACTATGAACCGTTCATTCGCGGGCAAGGCCAAGCTGTTCAAGACGGCCTCCAGGTGCTGCACGGCCTCATCGAGCCGGCCACCCCGAAGCAGCAGGCCGGCCAGCACTTGGCGGCCTTCCATATCCGCCGGGTCTTTCTTTACCCATAGGCGCGCGGCCTCCAGCGCCTCACGGTCGCGCCGCGCATACAGCGCGATACGCGCCGTGCGGGCCGCAAGCTGCGGATCGGGGACGCGGCGTGCCAGTTCCATATAGGCTGGTAGTGCCGCGCCGAGCTGACCGCGTTGAACGGCGAACTCTGCCACTAGAAGCTTGAATAAGAGGTCTTGGGTCAGGGCGAGCGGTGGGCGCCGCGGTGTGCTGGACGCCGGGGGCGTGGCGGCGACCGGAGTCGCTGCCGTGGGCTGTGCTGTATCGGGGGGCGGCGTGGCGGCGCATCCGGCTAAGCTCATTGCCGCAAGCAGCGCGGCGAGGGTCTTGTACATGCGGCTATCGATGCGGGTTAGTGGCTGGGATGGGCCAATATACCTCAGATCGATAGTGCTCGTAATGGCCATGCGCTTGTATTCGCTGCGTGCATCCCGCAGAATCCGGGCTGTTTACACTCCCCCTGTGCGGCAGCCCATGGCCCTACTGGTCGTAGGCATCAATCATAAAACGGCTCCTATCGCGATCCGCGAGCGGTTACACGTGGGCGCCGATAGCCTACCGCAGGCGTTGTACGCGCTGCGCCGCAGCGCCGGTATCAAAGAGGCGTTGATCCTCTCGACCTGCAATCGCACCGAGGTCTATTGCCATCAGGAACCCCTGGATAGCGAACAGCCCATGCGCTGGCTGACCCAGCATCATGGCCTGCATCCCAACGAGGTCAAACCGTACTCGTTCTCGTATCCCCAGGAAGAGACCGTGCGCCATTTGTTGCGGGTCGCCTGCGGGCTGGACTCGATGGTCCTGGGGGAGCCGCAGATCCTCGGTCAGATCAAGCAGGCGTACCGGGTCGCCTTTCAGCAAGGCACGCTGGGTAAACTGTTGCACCGGCTCTTTCAGCACGCCTTTGCCGTGGCCAAGCGGGTGCGTACCGATACCGCCATCGGCTCCAGCCCGGTCTCGGTGGCCTTTGCCGCGGCCCGGCTCGCGCAACAGGTGTTTGGCGGCTTCGAACAGCACACGGCGATGCTGATTGGCGCCGGCGACACCATCGACCTCGTTGCCCACCACCTGCACGAGCGCCGCCTGCAACGCCTCATCATCGTCAACCGCTCGCTGGAGCGCTCGCAGCGCCTCGCGGCACGTTTCGCCGGTTATGCGATCCCGTTGCGGGACCTTGCACAACACTTGGCCGAGGCCGATCTCGTCGTGTCCGCGACCGCGAGCCCGGTCCCCATACTCAGCCAGCCGGTCCTGGCCCAGGCCATGCGTGGGCGGCGGCATCGGCCCATACTGCTGCTGGACCTCGCCGTCCCGCGTGACATCGATCCCGCTTGTGCCTCGCTGCCCGATGTCTATTACTACACGATCGACGACCTCGAGGCGGTCATAGGTGCCAATCTCGCCTCCCGCCAAAATGCCGCACTGCAGGCCGATGAGATCATATCCGTACAGGTTCGGGAGTTCATGGATTGGGTGCAATCGCTCGATGCGGTCGCGACCATACGCGGGCTTCGCGCGCGTGCCGAGCAGGCGCGAGAGCGCGCCTTGCAGAACGCGCGGCACCGATTGGCCCTGGGCGCAGACCCGGCGCTGGTCATCGAGGAATTGGCGCACGCCTTGACCAACAAGCTCATACACGCGCCTAGCGCCAAACTGCGGGCTAGCAGTCGTACCCGCCGCGAGGAGCTGGCGGATGCTGCCCGCGAGCTCTTCGAGCTGGATGCGGAGGCGACTTGCAGCGGCGACGAAATGCAAGCGCCGTTTTGCGCCCGACGTTAATCCTGGCGTGAAATCTTGAAGCTCGCGGGTCTATGGCTGACCAAGACGCTTATTACCATGCCTGCAAAGCGGACCTGCTCCGCACCTTGAACGACCCATCCCTCGTACAGGCCGCGCGAGACCTCGTTGCGCCGCTTGATGTTCGACGTGTGTTGGACGTCGGTTGCGGGATTGGTCAGGCACTATTCCCGCTCGCGGTAAGCAAGCAGGCCTTGGGCGTCGGCGTGGACGTTTCCGCCTCCGGCTTACGTCTGGGCCATCAGGTCTACACCACCCATCTGCCCACGGCGCGGTTAGAATTCTGCCGTGCCAAGGCCGAATCACTGCCCTTCGCGCCCAACGGTTTCGACGTGGTCCATTGCGGTCTCGCCCTACCCTACACGGACAATGCGCGATCGCTGGCCGAGGTAGCGCGAGTGCTGCGTCCCGGCGGGGTCTTCATCCTAAAAATACACCATACGTACTACTACCTGCGGCAGCTATGGCAAGGGCTGCGCCACCGCAACCTGTCATCGGTGCTGCATGCCGGACGGGTATTGGTCACCGGCACGCTCTATCACCTCACGCGGCGGCAACCCCAATCCCGGTTGCTCAATGAATCGTTTCAGACGCGGTGGCTGCTAGGACGGGAACTGGCGAAACACGGGTTGTTCATCGATCGCGAGCATCGGCAATCGAACCCACGCACGCCGGTATTTGTAATCTACAAAAGGGCAGCCCCGAATGTTTGAATCATCCGGGAGTAGGTGAGGATGAGGGGTTCCGAATCAACGCGGGGAACAGGCGGGCCACCCGGTCATTTATCGTATCGGCGTTGGCGGGCATGTCGGTCGGTATCGGCCTGAGATGACGACGACGGAGCCGGGCCCGCGGCGGGGCTCGCATGGCTGGGGCCCAAAACGACCCCGCCGGGACTGGCGAAACCCGTCGCCCAGCGCTGCGCGCCGTGCTTGGCCACAAACGTATCGGGGGCCTGCTCAGGGTCCTCTCGCATCAAACCAGCCCGCTGTACCACCTTTCGAGTAATGGACATAGGAACCTCCACCGCCAGCGCTATGCCCGGCGAGGATCCACCTTCGCCGAGGCCCGTCCACCCATCTTAGACGCTGTTGCTGTGCACCGCAACATTATAGGCATCGGACGTGCCATTGAGCGGTGATATGACGATCGCCCATCCGCGTACGGCGGCAGGCTCGCTAGCCCCCGACCCGCGACATCTCGACCTTGGGCAATGTCCTCGTCTCGGCGCTACGGACCTCGGAATACCGGTCGGCCCGGTTCAGCCAAATGGTACGTATGCGCTCGGTCAGCGCCTGGTCCGACACGCCGGTTCGTATCAGGCTTCGTAGGTCATGCCCTTGGGTCCCAAACAAGCAGGTATAGAACTGGCCGTCGGCCGCGAGCCGCGCGCGCGTGCAGCCCCGGCAGAACGGGCGAGTCACCGAGGCGATGACGCCTATCTCGCCACGACCGTCAGAATACCGGTATCGATTAGCG
>JBOIDW010000415.1:0-1967 GCA_050740655.1 Gammaproteobacteria bacterium
CGTTCACACCCTCGTTCACAGGTCGCGAAAACTGCTGAATTCGGAAATTCGAGCCAGATTCGGAAATGAAGAGGCCCGCAAAAGCGGGCCTAAGTTACTGATTAAATTGGCTGGGGGACTAGGACTCGAACCTAGATAAGCAGAGTCAGAGTCTGCTGTCCTACCGTTAGACGATCCCCCACTGGGATCGAAACCCGCAAGGCCCCTCACCCTACCCTCTCCCCGCTGACGCGGGGAGAGGGGGTGAAGAAAACGATTAACGCTTCGAGTACTGGTAGCCCTTGCGCGCCTTGTGCAGGCCGACCTTCTTGCGCTCGACCGCGCGGGCGTCGCGCGTGACGAAGCCGGCGGCACGCAGCGTCGGACGCAGGGCCTCGTCGTAATCCATCAGCGCGCGCGTGATGCCGTGGCGGATGGCGCCGGCCTGGCCGGACGGACCGCCGCCGGCGACCGTGATCTTGATGTCGAAGCGGCCCGTCGACTCGGTGGCCTCGAGCGGCTGGCGCACGACCATCCACGAGGTCTCGCGACCGCCGAAGTACTGCTCGATGGTCTTGCCGTTGATGGTGATCTCGCCCTTGCCGGGCTGCAGGAACACGCGTGCGGCGGCGGTCTTGCGACGGCCGGTGCCGTACTTGTATTCGACTTTGCTGGCGGCCTTCGCCGCTTTCTTGGTTGCCATGGCGATCAGACCTGAAGTGTCTTGGGCTGCTGGGCGGCGTGCGGATGCTGCGCGCCGGCGTAAACCTTGAGCTTGCGGAACTGGGCGTAGCCCAGCGGACCTTTGGGCAGCATGCCCTTTACCGCGGTCTCGATGACGCGCTCCGGATGTTTGTCGAGCAGGTCGCCGAGCTTGGTCGACTTGATGCCGCCCGGGTACCCGGTGTGGCGCCAGTAGCGCTTGTCCTCGAGCTTGTTGCCGGTGACGCGGATCTTCTCGGCGTTGATCACGACGACGTAGTCGCCGGTATCGCAGTTCGGGGTGAACTCGGGCTTGTGCTTGCCACGGAGAACCATGGCGATGCGGGTGGCCAGGCGGCCGAGGGTCTTGTCGGTGGCATCCACCAGGACCCAGTCGTGCCTCGCCGTCCCTGCGTTCAGGAAGACGGTTTTCATCGGTTACATCCAGTCGGTAGTTATAGTTCAGTACCCCAAAATCACGCCCAACGGGGTACCTCGAAGGGCGCGCATTCTGGGGGAAAACCGGCGGAAAAACAACTGGATTCCCGCGTGCGCGGGAATGACGGCGCGCTAGGCCCGGGAGGTCTCCGGCAGGCCGGAAGGGCGTCTCTTGAGGTAGTCCTCGGCCTCGGACGGAGCCGGGTAATGGAAGGACACCGGCCCCTTCTCCCGTCCGGTCAGGAACTGCTGGACGTACTCGGAGGGGTGCTGCTGGAGCTCTTGCGGGCTGCCACTGGCCAGGATCTTCCCCTGGGCCAGGACATGGACATCGTCGGCCACCGCCATGACCTCCTCGGTGCTGTGCGAGACCACCACCCCCGTCAGCCCGAGGTTGTCGTTCAGGGTGCGGATGATCCGCATCATGGCCCCCAGCGAGATCGGGTCCAGGCCGGCGAACGGCTCGTCGTACATGGCCAGGTCCGGATCCATCACGATGGCCCGGGCCATCGCCACGCGCCGGCTCATGCCGCCGGACAGCTGATCCGGGAACAGGTCGCGGGCGCCGCGCAGGCCGATGGCCTGCAGCTTCACCAGCACGATGTCGCGGACCATCGACTCGGGCAGCTTGGTGTGCTCGCGCAGCGGGAAGGCCACGTTGTCGAACACGGTCAGGTCGGTCAGCAGCGCCTGGGCCTGGAACATCATGCCCATGCGCTTGCGCAGCTCGTAGAGCTCCGTGCGTTTGAGCTGGTGCACGTCGATGCCGTCGAAATGCACGGTGCCGGCGTCCGGGCGGAATTGCGCGCCGATCAGGTCCAGCAGCGTGGTCTTGCCGCAGGCGGTCG
>JBOIDW010000416.1:0-6849 GCA_050740655.1 Gammaproteobacteria bacterium
GCAGCTCCTGTGGATTGCAGGGCTTGACGATGGCAAGAAAAAGATGCTTGCGGAGCGTTTCCGCATAGCGGTACTCGAGCTTGCACTCGGCCGAGGCCAGCCAAGTGGGCGAGACCAGACACAGCACCGCTTCGCAGCGGTCGGCCGCGTTCTTCAGGGCGTCCTTCCAGCGCTCCCCCGGACGGAGACCATCTTTCACATCGATATCGAGGAAAACATCGTCCCAGCCGTTATCAACCAGCCATCGCTTCAGCGCGACGGCTTCCCTGGCATCGTTGCTGTTGTGGCTGATGAATATCGCGGTCATGCGCCTTGCTCAGGCGGTGGTTCCTGCTGTGCCCCAGCCTTGGTTTGAGACTGCCAGAACAGTTGCTGTTCCTCGGCGATAATGGTTTCGACCCGCTCGACCAGGAGGCGATAGGCGCTGGCCTCGTCATTCGCGGCGGCGTACGCATCCGTGTTGTGGAGATACAGGCGGTATTCGCGTTTCATGCCTTCAGCGGCCTTGCGGTAGGCTTGCCAGGTCTCGCCGGGGCGCAGCCAGGTATCCACCGCCCGGCTGATGGTGACGGCGGCGCCTAACGCGGCAGTCAGATGGCGCACCCAGTCCGCCGTTTCCAACACTTGCAGTAGCGAGATCAGCGCGCCAAGTACGATGACGCAGATGGCGAATGCCAAATATCGGCGCTTCTGTTTCCCTGCGTTCTTGTCGTACCACTCGCGCTGGCCGTCCCGGATAGTTCGGAAATAATAGTCGGCACGTGCCTGGCGCGTTTCGATGGGCGACATCCAGGCGGGTTTAACAGTTGGGACATTGTTGTCTGACGGCATGCGCGATCCCCCTCTAATTTTAATTTCGGCTGATCACGGCAACGCTAGCGCCGATCTTACCTGACTACGGGCTGTTAGGCGCGAAACCTGTTGACGAGCGTCGCTTGTAAGTCGATATTCTTGTCGCGATCGCCGTTGCGGGCCGCGAGCGGCGCATGCGCCTTCGATCAGCTCTGACCGCGTCGATTCGGACGCTATGAAGGACCGCCTGTCGGCGCATCGTTACTCGCCATCATCATCTCTAAGATTGCCCCATCGTCGTATTCCCGCCGAAGGCGATAGAGGCAACAGAGCAACCGCGCCCACATGTTGGCTATGGTGCCAACGCGGTAGCGTGTCGTCAATTACGACAATAATTAGCAAGCGGCGCGGCGATTCGCTATAGGCTCTTCCCGCACCCCTGGTACCGGAACCCATGGGCTGGTACGTCGCCCCCCCGGCTGCTCACAGGCCGCGCAGATACCCGGTCCCGCCCAGCCGAGACATCTGTCTCAATATCCAGCGCTGGCGTACCGCGACATAGCGTGACGGCCGGACGGCGCGCAGACGTTTCGGATTCGGCAAGACCGCCGCCAGCAGCGCCGCCTGGGCCGGCCCCATGGTATTGGCCGGTCGGTTGAAATAGGCCCGGCTCGCGGCCGCGACGCCGAATACGCCGGGTCCCAGCTCGACGACGTTGAGGTAGATCTCGAGGATGCGCTGCTTCGGCAACAGGAGTTCCAGCCAGACGGTGAAATAGACCTCTAGGCCCTTGCGGATAAAGCTCTTCTCCGGCCATAGAAAGAGGTTCTTGGCGAGTTGCTGGCTGATGGTACTGGCCCCGCGCAAGCGTCCGCCCCGTTCGTAGGACTTCCAGGCCTTGGCGATCGAACGGGCATCGAAGCCCCAATGGCGCGGAAACAACTGGTCCTCGGCGGCGATCACGGCCAGTGCGAGCTGCGGCGAGATGTGTTGCCAATCGACCCATTGATAGCGGAGCGGGTAGTTCTCGCCTTGCCACCACGTCGTTATGCGGTCACGGATCATGAAGGACGTGGTGAGCGGCGGGAGAAAGCGCAGATAGAGCATCGACAGGAAGCTGGCGAGTAGCACGGTCAGCGCGACGCGCCGCAGCCAGCGGGCGAGGCGGCGTAGGGCGGCCGGTTTTTTTGCTGCCATAACGCTTAGCCGCGCTACGGGGACCCCACGCGAGCGCGTTCAGCCGGTGCCGGCGGGGCTCACCACCAGGCGGATACGCGCGACGATCCGGTCCATGAGTCGGGCAGGGCCGAGGCGCTCCAGTGCCAGGTCCAGATGGCGGGCGCCCTGCTGCGCCGGGATCCGGCCGGACATCACCTCCATGGACTGCGCGGACAGGCACACGAGATCACCGGCCGCGAGCGCCGCGGCGATCTCGTCGTGCAGAGACTGGGCGCCATCGGCCGTATACGCGAGCGCACGCCCGGCGCGGAGCAGGAAGTTGAGCAAGGGGTGGCGGTAGCGGCGTGCCTCGACGGCGAAGCGGATCGGACGCCGGCAGGCCGCAGTGATCACCAAAGCATCCAGCACGCCGATAGGCGCGCAACGCAATACGGCCGGGCCCTCATCGGGGACGTGCTCGAGACCGTGCGTCTCCAGGCGGCAGATGCTGTGGATGGTGAGCCAGACGATAAATCGCAGCAGAAACTCCGGCACCACGGTGTAGATATAGGCGGCGACCGCGACGTTCACGATCCCGGTCACCAGCAATACCTCGGCGACCGACAGTCCCGACTGGACCATACTGATGGCGAACACCGCGGAGATCACCATGAACAGCGCGTTGAGGATGTTGTTCCCCGCGACGATGCGCGATAAGTGGGTCGGTTCGCTGCGGCTTTGGATCAGCGCATATAGCGGGACGATGAAAAAACCGCCGAACATCCCGATGAGCATGAGGTCGGCGATGACCCGCCAAGCCCCGGGCAGGACCAGGAAACCCAGCCAGTTGAGCAGCGAGTGCGGGGGGAGGGCGGTGCCGGCGAGATAGAGATCGAGTGCGAAGACGGTGAGCCCGATGGAGCCGAAGGGCACCAGCCCCACCTCGACCCTGTGGCCGGAGAGACGCTCGCAGAGCAACGAGCCGCTGCCTATCCCCAGCGAGAACAGCGCAAGCAGCAGGGTGACGACGGACTCGTCCCCGCTCAGGATCTCTTTGCCGTAGCTCGGAAACTGGGCGAGAAAGGTCGCGCCGTAAAACCAGAACCAGGAGACGCCCAGCACCGCGAGGAACACCGTGCGATTACGGCGCGTGAACGACAGGTTGTCGATCGTCTCGGTCCAGGGGTTCCAGTTGATACGCAGATCGGGGACCGGCGCGGGAGAAAAGGGGATCCAGCGGCTCGCAATACACGCGGTCATGGCCACGGCGATGGTGGCCGCCGAGACCAGCGCCCGCCCCCATTGTTCATGGCTGATGAGCAACCCGCCCAGCACCGTGCCGAGCAGGATAGCGACGAAGGTGCCCATCTCCACCAGACCATTGCCGCCGATGAGCTCCTCGGTCTTCAGATGCTGGGGCAGGATGGCATATTTTACCGGGCCGAACAGGGTCGATTGCACGCCATCCAGAAACAGCGTGAGCATCAGGACGGGCAGGCTGTTCAGATAAAACCCCAGTGCCGCGAGCAGCATCAACGCCGCTTTCAGCAGCACGGTATGGCGTATCAACCGTGACCTCTCGTATTTGTCCGCAAGCTGGCCGCTGGTGGCGGAGAACAGGAAAAACGGCAGTATGAACAGTCCGGCACTCAGATTGATCAGCAGATTGGACTGGCTGGCCGTAAGCCCGCTCACCTGAAAGGCGAGCATGATGACCAAGGCATTCTTGTAGATATTGTCGTTGAAGGCCCCGAGAAACTGGGTCCAGAAAAACGGCGCGAAGCGCCGCTGTCTGAGCAGTGTAAACTGGCTGGTCTCGGCCATGCGCTGCGCCCTCCCGCATGCCACACTATACCAACAACGGGCATAGCTTACGCTTTTCCCGACGTCATGCCGGCGAAAGCCGGCATCCAGGATGAGTTGTTACGCCGCACTGGACCCCGGCTTTCGCCGGGGTGACAGTTGACAGGGGGGCATCTTGCGTTACGTGGTGCTCACTCGCGCCGTTCAGACTCATCCGCAAGCCCCTGCGCATTGAGAAACGCACGGATCGCGGCCGCGAGGGGCTCCGGCTCCAGGAAGAAGGCGTCATTGTGGCCGCCGCTACGCTCGAAGAAACGTTTGTGCTTCACGGATGCCGCGGCGTACAGTCTCAGCCCCTGCTCGATGGGCACGATCTCGTCGCTACGGCTATGGATGATCAATATCGGGCAGGACAGCGCCGCGATCCGCTCGAGGCTGGGGTAGTGCAGGTGCAGGATGAGTCCCGCGGGGAAGATGGGAAAGTGCCTGCGGGCGACCTCCTGCAGGGAGGTGAACGGCGCCTCCAGGAGCACGGCCCCCGGCGTGTACCGATTGGCCAGCCAGATCGCGACGGCTGCGCCCAGGGACTCGCCGTACAGCACGATGCGCCCGGGGCGGATCGCGCGCTGGAGCGTGAGAAATGCCCAAGCGGCGGCCGCGTCGCGATACGTACCCTCCTCGCTGGGCCGACCCCCGCTCAGGCCATAACCCCGATAATCGATGATGAGCACGTTGAGGCCTAGCGCGTGCAACACCTGTAACGGCACCAATCGGTGCGAGACGTTCCCGGCGTTACCATGCAGATAGAGCAGGGTCGGGGCCCGTACCGCGGCCGGTACATACCAGCCATGCAGGCTGATCCCCTCATCGCCGGCCTCGATGCGCACGTCTTCATAACGCAGACCGAGCGCCTGCGGGGTCGCAACCAACCGGCGAGCCGGAATAAAGACCATTTGCTCCTGGAATAGATACAGCAGTCCGGCCGCCGCCAGCCAGAGGACCGCGAGCGCGGTGGCAACGGATAACACCCGTGCCCTGGTCACGCCGCGCAGGCCGCCCGCGGCCCGGAGCGCGTCACCCGCTCGCCGCGGCGCGCAGGCGCCGGCCGATCTGCTCGCGCGCCTCGCTGAGCAGCGAGTCCTGATCGAGGCTCGCCAGGATCTCCTCGACGACGCGCTTCGGTCCCGTAGGTCCCCAGGAGCGGCCCTGGGCGAAATAGTCGCGCGCCACCCGCCCCACGATGTACGCCGAGACGTAGGCTACCGCGCCCTGGGTGGCGCCGGTGAGGATCGTGGACAGGCCGGCCGTGCCGCCTTTCATCGCCGAGGCCACGAAATGCACCGCCCATACTGTACCCATGATCACCATCATCTGCGCGCCGATGGTGCGGATGAGCCGGCCGGCCTCGCTGACGCTGACCGGACAGCCGTAGATCCGGGATAGATGCAGGACCAGGCTCACGTCGATGGCGCCGGCCGCCACTAGGTCCGTCACCGGGACGGGGTTGAAACCCACGGCCACGCCCTTCATCAGGCAATAGCCGTGTATCAAGCGCGTGGCCAGGTCCTCCTTGATGGCCATGATGCGGGCGCTGATGCGGTCCGAGACCTGGCCGGCGAACAGCGTGGCGTTCAATGCGGCCAGGGTCTTGCCTTCGGCCTCGATAATGGCCCAAAGCGTCTCGCGCAGGCGCTCGACGTCGGCGGCGGGGCGTTGCCAGCGCTCGGTCTCACGCCCCTGGGCATCGATCTCGATAACCAGGTGCGGGGCCGGATCGGCCGCCACGCACACGATCCGATCGCGTGTCAGCAGGCCGCTCACGCGCTCGGCCAGCGTGTCTTCCAGCAAACGCCGGTCTTCCTCCACGTAACGATCGGTCTTGTTGAAGGCCAGCAGCACCGGCCGTTGCGCCTCCACTACTTGGCGCAGGGCCGCAAGCTCGGTCGCGGCGATATCGCCGTCGACCACGAATACGATGAGATCGGCACGCCGCGCCACCTGATGTGCCTCGCGCTCCCGGGCCTCGCCGTCCACGTCGTTGATGCCCGGGGTATCGATGAGAAACACGCCGCCCGCGTCCCATTCCTGCCAGGCCGCCGTCTGGGCGCTGCGGGTCTCGCCATGCAGCGGGCTGGTGGAGAATCGCCGCTCGCCGAGCAACGCATTCAATAAGGCCGACTTGCCGACCCCGACGCGGCCGAATACCGCGATGTGCAGATGCCCGTATTCCAGTTTATCGAGCATGGTCTGCACCTCGCCTAACTCCGGCGCCAGGCTGACGCGTACCGCCTGGGGGAGCTGCGGGTCGTCGAGCAGGCTGCGCAGGCTCTCGCGGGCCCGCTGCAGATGCTGATCGCTGGCGCTGCGCGGCGGCTCAGCGTCGCTGGTTGAGCTGCTTTTCCTCGGCCAGAGCCAGCTCGGCCAGCCGTTTCGCACGCGCCTCCAGATCATCGTTTATGGACTCCTTGAAATGCCTCAGCACCGGGAATACCGACAGTTGCCGGTGCTCGCTCAGGCAGCGGGCGACGGCTCGGCCCAGGCCCTCGAACAACAGACCGTAGCCGACCGCGTGCAGACAGCCGCCGGCCAGCGTCCCCAAGCCCGGAAAGGCCTTGAAGGCATTGCCCGCCACGGCCAACACCACCGGCAGGGACTTGCGTACGCTGCTATTCGCGGCCTTGAGCAGGTGGGTGACATCGAGGTCGCGGACCGGCACCTCATACAGCCGGCATAGCGCCCGCACCAGCTCCACGCTCAGATAGCCCTGCACCAGGATATCGGTGCCGGGGCTTACCGCCACCATCGCGCCCAATACCGCCTTGCGCGTATATTGCCCGATGACCTCGTCGGCGCGGCGCCTGCGATAGTCTTCCAGCGTCGTTTCCAGCTCGGTATGGGCCAGGTGCAGCAGGGCCCGGTCGCGTCCGGCCTCCAGCTCGGCCATCCGGGTATGGAGCTCGGCATCGATCGCCGCGGCCAGGGCCTCGATACGCGCCGGGACGGTCTGCAGCACAGACTCACTCTGGCCATCGGCGTGGCGCTTGACCACCTCGCGCCGGCCGCCGGCCGAGATCGGCACCACCGATATCCGCCCCA
>JBOIDW010000417.1:0-11089 GCA_050740655.1 Gammaproteobacteria bacterium
AGTTAGAAATGCGTCTTCGGACCGATCTGGCCTCCGTGAAGTCCGAGATCATCAAATGGGTTGCCGGCATGCTTCTCCTCCAAGCCGGCCTCGTCGCGGCGCTGGTGAAGCTGCTGTGAGCGCGCAAGAGATCCACTGAAGCGATCTGCGCTACTACATACTCACCGGGCTTCTCTTCGGCGGCGTCAACGGCGTGTTCGCCTCTTAGCCGGTTCATCCAAATCGGAGACAACAATGGAACCGGGGAAAATCGGATCTCTCGCTTGGCTTGAAGAAACTAACGGAAAACTCACACTTCGATCGCGCTTGGCACTGCTTTCCCGGATACTCGCACCCAGTATGGCAGGCCTCTTTAAGACATTCTTCCGCTGGGGCCGGAACGAACATCTGCGCTTGGAAGACATTCCAATGCCAGACAGCGCTGCGGTAAAACGCGCGCTGGAAGAGATCGAAAGCTGCGCCATCGACAGTGTTGTCCAACACTCATTTCGCACCTACCTTTGGGGCGCCGGGCTCGGCCAGATCGAGAAGCTTGGGTACGACCCTGAGTTCCTGCTGTTGGGCTGTTTGCTGCACGACCTGGGAATGACGGAGCGGCATCGTCGTGATGCATGCCACTGCTTTGCCGGCGATTCCGCCATCGCCGCGGCAGCTACCATGCGCGAGGTCGGTTGGGGAGAAGAACAAACATCGGCACTGGCCAACATAATCTGCCTTCATATGAACGGCCACATCGGGCTCGCCGACGGCCATGAAGCTCACTTGCTACAGCAGGGAGCCGCTTGCGACATAGTGGGAAGCCGCTATTACGATTTTCATCGAGATTATCGCCAAGCGGTGCTGCAGAAACACCCGCGAGACGATCTCAACAAGGTCTTCGAAGCTTATATGGCTAACGAAAGAATGATGCGTCCTGCCTCTAGGGCCGCACTGATGTATCGGATGGGGCTTCCGTTAATGATAAGAGTCAATCCTTACACCGAATGATTGTCCTGCTCCCGACTGCCACCAGCCGATGCATTACGCCCAACAAGGCGTTATCGCGCCGAGGTAAGCTCGGTGCTTCTTGCGGGGTGAAAGTCCCCGGGGCGATCCCGATAAATGCCGCGGTGCTCCTTAGCCTTACGCGTCGTCCCGCAAGATAATGAGAATTCGTTTTCCAACGCTATTTCGCCGTGCCGGTGATCATGGTCTCAAGGCAGCATCACCTGCGCCGGGGCTGCGGGCGACCTTGGTGCCCGTGCATGGTTTTCTGGGCAGTGTGCTGGCATTGCTTGCGATTGGCGTTTTAAGCGAGCTCGAATGGTTGGGGCCCGTCGACGGTCTCCTATACGATGCGATCTCGTCTCTGCCCCAGGCCTCTACACCGCTGGCGACCAAAGTACTGCTCGTGGAGTCCCCGGCCCGCACCGCACCGTCGCCGGAGCAATGGGAGGCGCTCATGAAGACCTGTCTCGACCTCGGCGCCGCGGTCATCGCGTTCACCGACATCCGCGATGAAATGTCCCCGCGTTTTTTCGAGCAGGCGACCGAATCCGGCCGCATTGTCTTTGGCCGACCGCTCATGCCGGATGAGGATGACGCCGAGCGCTGGGTAGCAGCCCCTTTGCCGAAGGCCTTTCCTACGGGTGTGGCGGCACCGCTTGCGCCGCCGCCGCTGGCCGACCACGGTATCGTACGGCGCCAGCGTCTGGAGGTCACCCTCGACGGCGAGTCGCAAGAGGTCTTGGAAGCGGCGCTGGCCCGCCGCCTCGGGATTCAGGTCCCGAACACCCCGACCGTTCGAGTCAATTTTTCGGCCCTGGACGCATTGCCGCGCGTGACGGCCGAACAGGCACTGGCGGGCGTCTTGATCCCGGAGCTCGTGCAGGGCCGTGCCGTCTTGGTCGGACGCTCGGCCGACGCGCTGACTCCCGCCATCGCGACGCCGATTGGGGTATCCATCTCACCGCTCGTCCTACAAGGGCTCGCCTTGAATACCCTGCTGGAGAGGGACTGGATCGCGGTGCCGGGCCGCGCCATCCGGTTCGGTGTGTTGCTCGCCCTCGGCACTGTGCTTTTATTCGCCTACCAGGCGCTGGACCTGCGTCTTGCGCTGATGCTGAGCGCGGTGGCCGGGATGGCTGGCATCGCGCTCGCCTGGGCCGCCCTCACACTGCTGCGCCTCTGGCCCCCTTGGGTGGAGATGGGCCTATTAGGCCTGAACGTCTTTTTCTTTGTCTATCGCCGCAAGGCGGTCGAGGAGTCCGAGAGGCTCATCCGCATGGTGCGCGATACCAACGCGAAATTGCAGCGGCGGGCCATCCCGAGCGGGTTCCTCGACACGGCCGATCAATGGTCGCTGGTGACGGCGCTCGTCGATCAGACCTTGTCGGTGACCCGCACGATCTTTCTTGAGCGCGTACCCGGTCAGCACTGCGCGAGAGAGGTTTCGGCGCTGCGCTGCACCCTGCAGGATATCAAGGAACGGCGCCGGGATTACGAGCGGCCGCCGTATACAACGGCCATCGAAAAGGGCTGCGTGATCCCCGTGCAGAATTACCTGAAAGCGATCGCTGAGCGGGAGACACAGTTCCTCTGCCCGCTGGTGTTCGCGGGCGAGGTGCAGGGCTTCTGGGGCTTTGGTATCGACCCGGAGCAGCACCGCCCGGGTGGCGTCTTCGAGCAGACGGTCAACGACATCGGTCAGCAGGTGGCGGAGCTCCTGTACGAGCGCAAGCTATGGCAGCAGCGGCGGGCACGGCAAGAGCACACCTGGTCCCACCACCTGCGCGACGGAACATCCAAGGCGAGCAGCGAATTGCGCCAGGCGCTGGGGGCCATCGAGCGCCGCTTGGTGAGTTTCGAGAGCGTGTTTCGCGACAGCGCTACCGCGGCCATCCTCTACGATCTCTTCGGGCGTGTGCTGTCCGTCAATCAGCGCATGTCGGAGCTGCTTAGCGAGGCCGGGCTCGCGCCCTACGAGTTGACCGCCGTGGACGTGGCGGGCGCGGTCACCAGCATGAGCGCTCGCGAAAGCCGCGACGCGCTCCGCAACGTGGTCCTGGAACGGCGGCCGCTGACGCTCCTGGCACGTCTGCCTAACGATAGCTCGGATGGTTTCCTGCTCTCCGTACGGACCGTTCAGGCCCCCGATGCAGCGGACGGGGCGACCCCGGAGGTCCACCCCTTCCAGGTCGAAGGGGTGCTGATCGAGCTCATCGACGTAGGCCCATTGACCCGCCTCCTCCAGGCGCGCGGGGTGCTCATCGAACGGGTAAACTACAAGCTACGCGGCGACCTGCAGACGCTGATCGCGGCCGTCGAGCTGCTGCAGCACTCCGCAGCGGCACCGAGCGCGGAGATCGTTGAGATTCTGGGTGCGAAGGCCGCCGCGTCGGCGCGCTTCATGGAGGACCTGCAACAGGTCTTTGTGCGTGGCGCGGACGCCGATTTTACCGTCCGAGTCCCCGTCGACAGCCGGCCGCTATTGCTGGACGCCGTCGCCGCGCTGGAGGCACGTGCCGTTGAACGGCAGGTACGTGTCTCCGTGCAGGTACCCGATCTGATGGGTTTGGTGTTCGCGACCCCGCAGGGGCTCGATGAGGTATTCAAGGCCCTGCTGGGCTTTTTGATCGAGGATGCCGCCGCCGAGGGTCAGGTGACGGTGAGCGCCGTGGAGAGCAACAGACAGGTGCGCTTTGAACTTGCCAACCAAGGCTTTGGCCTGCCCGAGCACCGACTTAAAGAGGTCTTGGACGGTGATGCGGTTCTCTCGGAAGGCACGCTCCAGTCATTGCGCCGGGCGGCGCGTGCCATCCGGGCCTGGCAAGGCCGACTCCATGCCTACTCCCGCATCGGCGAAGGCAGCCGCTTTCAACTCGAGTTGGAGGCGTTCCCGTGAATGACGCGGGCCGGCCGCCGCGTGTCCTTATCGTCGAGGATGACGATGGTCTTCGCCCGCTCATACGCTACGCGTTGGAGCAGAAGGGTTTCCGCGTCGCCTGCGCTGAGAATGGGGCGGCCGCGCTGGACGTGCTGGGGCGGGAGTCCGTCGATCTGCTGATCGTCGATCTGCAAATGCCGGTGATGGATGGCCTGACGCTCCTGCGCACCCTGCGCGAGCAAGGACGGCAATACCCCGTAGTGGTGCTCTCGGCCGCCGCCGAGCCGAGCCGGGAACTACACCTCACCGCGCTCGGCGCGGCCGCCGTGTTGCGCAAGCCGGTGCCCCTGAGCGCGATCCTGGCTGCGGTGCAGGGAATAGTCGCGTGGCCGTGAGCGAGCTGTTCCCGCTCGCGGTGTTTCCTGAAGGTGCGCTGGCGAGCTCGATCATCACCACCATCTGGGTCGGCGTCTTCTGGGTAACCTACTTCAACCTGCGCTTCGGCTGGGTGCTGTCCGGCCTCATCGTGCCCGGCTACCTGGTGCCCCTGTTGCTGGCCAAGCCGGTCTCGGCGGCCGTGGTCTTTGGCGAGGGGGTGTTGACCTACCTGCTGGTGTGGACCTACTCGGAGTATCTGTCGCGCCTCGGCTACTGGAGCAGCCTGTTCGGGCGTGACCGTTTTTTTGCCCTGGTGCTGGCCAGCGTCGGTGTGCGCCTGGTGTGCGATGGCTGGCTGCTACCGGCCTTCGGCGAACATCTGAACCGGACCTATGAGCTGCATTTCGATTACCGCAACAACCTGCATAGCTACGGACTGATCATCGTTTCGCTCATTGCCAACAACTTCTGGAAGACCGGCCTGGTGCGTGGGTTGGGGCCAATCGCGACCACGACGGCGCTGACCTACCTCGTGGTGCGCTTCGGGCTCATGGAATTGACCAATTTCAACATCGGCAACCTCGGCTACCTGTATGAGGACGTCGCCACGTCCATCCTCGCGAGCCCCAAGGCATACATCCTCCTCGTGGTCACCGCCTTTATCGCCTCCCGCATGAACCTCTTCTACGGTTGGGACTTCAGCGGGATCCTGATCCCCTCGCTGCTCGCCTTGCAGTGGTATCAGCCCTTCAAGATCCTCACGTCCTTTGTCGAAGCGATGGTGATTCTAGCACTCGGCGCCGCTGCCTTGCGGCTGCCGATGTTCAAAGGCGTGACGATCGAGGGGGCGCGCAAGATCCTGTTATTTTTTAACGTTAGTTTTGCCTACAAGCTCGCGCTCGCCTATGCCCTGCTGTGGTCGGCGCCCGAGCTCAAGATCACCGACTACTATGGGATTGGCTACATCTTACCCACCCTCATCGCCATCAAGATGCACGACAAGGATATCCTCGCCCGCATGTCGCGTGCCTTGCTGCAAACCTCCCTCACGGCGGTCGCCTGGGGCAGCTTGTTCGGCTTCCTCCTCACCCTGCTGCCCGACCCCTGGCCGGGCCGCACGGCCGGACCGGACGCTCGCGTCGCCAGCGCTCCGCTGGCGCGTAAGGTCGGCCTCATGGACCTCCTCCGCGAGCAGAAGTTGAGCTTATATGAGACCGCTACCACCGACAGCGTGCCGGCACCGCTACCGCTTGAGATCGAGCGCTTCGGCACCGCCGTGCGCCGCCTGCTCGCCTACGCCGAGGGCGGGCCGGAGACGGACGTCTCCGAGGCTCAGGCGCTACTGGGCGAGTTGAATTATTCGGTCGAGCGCATCCACGGCGACTATCTGTACCTGCGCGAACGCGAGCCGCAACGCCATTGGGGCGTCTACGTCATCGCGCTCCAGCCGCGCGCGAAGCTGTCGCTCGAGGTGCCAGCACCGCTGGATGAACCCGGGGCACTCGAGGTGGGCGCCTGGTTGATGCAGTCATTCGGGGCGCATACGCTCGCCATCGCCGGGTCCCGACGCGGTATCAACGCGGATCGTTCGGCGGATGTGCTCGTCAATCCGCAGACCCTGTTTCATGCGTTTCACATGGAGGCCGCGCGCCGGGACGTGCTGCAGGTCCGCAGCTACTCCCCCGAGGGAGGGCGCGCGTTTGAGGGCCTACGCCGCGAGGCGCAGGCGATCGATCAGCCGCAGCCGCCGAGTGCCCTATGGATCAAGGGTGGGCTAGCGCCGGGGCTGGACCTGGCCCGGCTGCGGCAGGGCATGGGCCGGATCGACGTGCGCTGGGGCAAGACACCGCTGGCTAATCTCGCGCGTGACAGCACGGCGCGCGGCTTTGCCGAGCTGGTCCTGAACCGCACGGACGTGCGCGCGGTGCTGACACGCGGGCCCGTAGCGGGGCGCGAGGTACCGTCACAGATTGAAAACCGTACCATAGAAGGCTATCTGCAGGACTGGCTGCTCGGTGATCGGCGCCGAATCGCACCGAGCGGCAGCAATCTCTACGTCGTACCGCGCCTGGAGGAACTGCTGTACTTCGACGGCGAGGTGCTCGCGCCGATCATCGCCGCGGCGAAACACCACTTCCGCGGCGAGGCCTGGAGCGCGGAGGGGAAGGACGAGCTCAAGCTGGCCAATGCCGCCGCCGCGGTGCTTGGCTACCAGGTACTGCTATACCGGCACCGGGCCACGGGCGAAAACTATTTGATCCTCGCGGAGACCGACGAGGGACCGCGGCGGCGCTATTGGGGCACCTACGTGCTACGGCTTGGCGCCTCCCGGTCCTACCTGGTGGAGGCGCCGCGACCGCTCTACGAAATGAACAGTTTCGAATACGCGGTGTCGCTCTTCGAGTCGCTCAAGGCGCGCGCGCTCCTCATCGCCGGGGCCCACCCGGACGCCAACCGGGACCACTCCGCCGACGTGGTGCAACTGGAATTCAAGGATAGCCTCTTCACCTTGGCGAACGAGGTGCTGGTGCGCGAGCTTGGGGACACCCCGGCGCTGGTGGTGCAGGCGCGCGCCATGGGGTCGCGCCTGGATGCGCCGCTACCGAACGAGGACGCGGTGCTGGCCTTCGATCGGGGGGTCTTGGATCGAGGCCACCTCAGTCCGCTCGGCCGCGGGCTGCTCGCCGCCTTGGAACGCACTCATCTCTCCGTCGCCTTCGCCGACGGGCGCGCGGAGACCGCCGGATACGAGGTCGGCAGCGTCCCGCAAGCCCTATACCTTGCGGCGGCGCGCAACAAGGAGCTCGTCATGCTGTGGTTGTCTCCGGTTGCGCGCAGCAGCTACCGGCAACAGACGGAGGCCACGCCACAGTTCTCGCAGTTCCTCGCCCTCGGCATCCCGACCCGCGAAGGCGAGCTCCTGGAGCTGCTCTCCGGCTATGCCCCGCCGGGCCCGAAGGTCAATCTTCCGCCCGGTTTCCGCACGGCCTTACGCCGCTATTTCGCCAATCAGGACATCGTCGTTCTGCACGCGGCGCGGCGGCGCTGGCCGACGCTTACCTGGGAGCGCCTGGTGGATATCAACTCGCGCCAGGGGTTCCTGCTCGTAGCCCGCGGCGGGCACCTGCTGGCGCTGGTGAACCTGACGGCGCGGGCGGCGGACCTGAAGGCCGGTTTTCCGGGCGGGCCCTTCACGCGGGAGACGCTGGATCGGTTCGTCGAATCGCGCTCGGCATGGTTGCTGGCTAAGGAGGCCGGTTGACGCGCCTAGTCACGCTCACGCTGCTATTGGCGGTCGCAGTGGTGATCTGGCAATTCGGGCCGGCGTTGCTGCCGGACTCGATCCCGAGCTCGGCCGTGCCGGAGCGCTGGAAATCGGACCTCGTCGATCGGGCCGATCCCAGCACCGGTTATGTCTTGACTTACGGGCGCAAGCTCAGCTTTACGGTGCCCTCCGGCACACCTTTGATCAAGCTTGTCTCCAACGCTAATCTGCGCGACTTCGCAGCCGCCAAGCGGGAGCACGGTGCCAACCCGGCGCGGCGGTGGAAATACGCGCTACACGTCGAGATCCGGGGTGCGGCCAATCGCTTGTTTTCCCGGCGGACCTATCATTACCGCAGCGACTTTACCGAAACCCTGGATGCAAGCGGCCGGTCCTATACGAGCGTGTTTTACCTGCGCGAGCCGGATACGCCGCTGAATGGCCGCAGCACGGCGCTGGAGTTATCGGGTATCGAGGGCGACGCCGACCTCAGCGTGCGCCTGGAGGCGCTTGATGCCGCCCTGAGCAGCGTGCTCTTGCGCGTCTATCTCCCGGCGCGCACCGACGAACGGCGGCTCGCACACCTGTGGGGGCACATCAGCGATAAGCAAAAGGTGACCCTCGCCCGCGGCAGCATCTACCCCCCCGAGCTGCTCAGAGAGGAGGAGAAACGCAACCTGCTGCGCCACCGCCGACAGCCGTTGGGGCCCGCGGGGCTTGCTGGCCTCGATTTCGAATCGCGCACGCTCTATGTTCTTGAAGAAAAGGAGGGGACGGAGCAGAGCGACATGATCCTCCCGGCCGGGGTGCTTGCGGACCGCGAACGCATCGCCGTCATCCCCTTGCCCGAGCAAGGCGGGAAGCTACGCCTGCACCTCGAACAGACCTCGGCACCGGGTGCCGAGAGCGGGACGGTAGGCGGGCGCTGGTACGGTTCGGGGCCGCAGGCGCGCCGCCGCCTCGACATCCCCTGGCAGGCGCCTGCGACAACCTACCACGGGGAATTTGGCGGCGGGCTCCTGGAATTAGAGGCACCGCGTGAGCTCGTTATCCGCGCTTACCTGAGCGCCGAGGGCGGGGAGACGGAGATCACCCCATCCCCAACCCTGCTGCGCGGTTATTCTGTGAGCGCCGCCCGGCCGGTCGAGTATGCAATAACCCACCTCGGCGAGGACGCTACGCCTTTCAAGGCCGACTTTCGCCAAGTGCTGGCGCCGGCGCCGGTGGCAGTGCCCATCACCGTCGCGTATACCCTGCTCAGCGAGCGCGAGGTCACCATCAAGGCCGGCCGGTTCAGCATCGCCGCGACTCCCTCACGCTACGATTGGGTCATCGGCGACCTGCCCGGCCTGCGCCTGAGCGATCCGGTGACCTATTATTTCGCATTGCCGAGGGCGGTGGCCAAGGTGCGCTTTCGTGTCCTCGGCGCGCTCGCGGATACGCGCCTCTTCGTATTCGGCGCGACCAGCCCGCCCGACTGGGTTCGTACCGTGCGTATACCGGAGCAGCAGTTTGATTTCGATGCGCGGCAAAAACGCCAACTGGCGTGGTTCCCGCTGCGGCCGGAGGGCTACGAGCGCTTCATGCTCGACAACACCAGCCGTCCCATGGCGCTGCAACCGCGCCCGGCGCAAGAGGATCCCCTGATCCAAAGCGGCCAGTACCAATGGAGTGACTACCTGCCGAACGGTCCGTGGCATGGCCGGCAGGCCTTGCTGCCCCGCGATCCCGGTCTGCCCTATCGGGAGGAGGCCTTGCCTTCGACCTACGCGGAGCTGCCGCGGGGTCGCGAGGTGCTCTTGGATTTCCCTACTTATCGCGGCCTGGAGGCGCTCGCCCCGGGTCTGGTATGGCTCGCCGACCGCAACCTGCCTGACGACATCAAGGTATATGTGGACGGGCGTCTGCACTTGGCGGCTCGGGTGAGGGGCGGGGCGGGTGAGCTACGCCTGCCGCACCTCGCCGCCGGCCGCCACCGGTTGCGGGTAGAGGGGCCGGGCCGTTACTTCGTGAACCACGTGGGCGGAGACGCCGGCCGCCAAGTCAAGCGGCTGCTGGTGCGGCTCGCCGAGCCCTTGAGCTACTGGCATGAGCGCACCACGACGGAGGCCGAGAATCTCACGCTGCGTTTTTTCCCGACCATGACCGTGGGGCGAAGCGTGCTCCGCTTTCGCATCGAGGGGGGCGCAGGTGACCCGCTCGGCCCGGAACCGGGATGGCTGTTCCGAGACCGCCGTTTCGATCTCCGCCATGATCCCGACCTCGCGGCGCCGCTCTTCGAGTCGCCCGGCGAGCGGATCGGCCGTGGCCAGAGGATCGCCATCGCCTTGCCGCAGGGACTGAGTCGCGGTCATTATCGGATCCGGCTGGCACTCGAGTCCGGCCCGCCCGCCTACGTGGCGCTCTCCAAATTGACCCCGGGCCGGGCCGCCGCATCTTACATCGCCGAGGAGCCGGTGCATGTCGGCACGGAACCGGAATAGCCGCGCGCGTCCCGTCTTTACGAGCGTGCGCCGTGGGCGAGAGCGATTGGACGGCACACAGGGATGCCAGCTTTCGCTGGCATGACGAGGTCAAAAGGGGCCAGGATCGAAATACTCTCCTGACGCTTGAGTAGGCGGGCGGGTTAGTTAACCTACCCGCGCTGGGGCTCAAGGGTGCCGTCGTCGATCAAAGTTGAGCACAATCGATGAACGTTTTCGGTGCGGGTGATGCACGTCGTAACTCAACGAACGGCGACAAGGTTCTTACCGTTGCCTGTCGGGTTACGGCGCGCGGGTGGCTTGGCAGTATTCCAGGGAGTCACCGTGCGCGCCTAACCCAACCTGTCATAGCTTTGTCAAGGTACGCTCACGTTGCGCTCACATTTGACGGCGGTATCGCGGCCACTGCCTCCGCTGCACCGATCACGACCGGTCCCGCCGTTCAATACATCCCGGCCCGAATCACCGAAGAGCCGGTCCCGGCCCGAGCCTCCGAACAAGCGATCGTTGCCAGAACCGCCACAGAGGATGTCGTTGCCGCCGTTGCCGCGGATCACGTCATTCCCGCCACGGCCCTGGATGACATCGCGACCGGGGGTGCCGTTGATGATCTCGCCGCCGCCGGTGCCGACGATGCTCGCCGGTAAACCGTTGCAGGTCGCCGAGGGTGGCGGTGGCGGCGGCGGTGGTGGCGGCGGTGCGTCGGCGCGGCGTCCGAAGATCTCGAACTCGTCGTCCGTCGCGAGCCCGTCCGCCTGCCAGGTGACCAGGTACTCGGTCGCCTGCGGGTTGTAGGCCACCGCCGTGTCGAACGCGTCGCGCGCCGCGTCGCCGTCGGTGCCGGTCGTCGAGACGCGGAAGTCGCCGCCGAGCTCGGTGCCCGTCGCTCAGGATCACGATCTCGCGCTTCTTCGCCCCCTGGACGGCGCTCGCGGCGATGCGGAAGGCCTCCTCGATGCGCGTGGGCGCGTCGGTGGGCTCGATCCGGTCGATCGCCCGCACGGCGTCCGGCTTGCTCACCGTGAAGGGCGCCAGAACCTGGGCGCGGTTCGAGAAGGCGATCACCATGATCTCGGCGCGGGGGCCGGTCCCGTTCAC
>JBOIDW010000418.1:0-3584 GCA_050740655.1 Gammaproteobacteria bacterium
ACGTGATGAACGACACGGACGCGATCGAAGACGAGGGACACCCCGTATCCTGTCACGAGCTTCAGAGCTCGCATTTTTGATGGGCCTTCGCCGTCGAACTTCATCAGGGCCAGCGGAAATATCCGCATGAAAAGGCCGGACATATGACCGCAAGCCGCCGACACGTTCAGAACGAAAGAAAACCACTTGCCAATCGGGGCCGTCCACATATGACAGGGTCGATCCGCCTCGCCAAACTCGCCGCCATGAGATGAATAGCGCAACCTGACATTGACCGATATATCAAATCCAGACTTTTACAGTTTATGAACGGAGCTTGGGCTAACGCAGTGGTACGAGAATATTTTCGGCAATCCCTAAATCTATTGCGCATCGGGACGATAGCGATCGCCACGCTCAACAAGATGAGAACCGCGACCTTAGAGCGCGTCCCGATCAAATGGAATCATTTGATCGATACGGACGCCGCTCAAAATCAAAGAGGTTCAGCATGTCAGAATCGAAAAAGTCGAGCAACTTTTTCGGGACATGCTCTAGCCAACGCCTTGGGCATTGCATTGTCTTCGCTGATCCTGATAGCGCTTTGGGGCTGCTCGTACGCTCTAGCTGAAAGCCTGACCGGCACCTCCAGCCGGATTCAAGCCAAAATAAGCCAGGTCGGCGCTGGCGCTATTAAGCTCCGCGAGTCCGGTGGGGAGGTGTGGCCGATCCAGGAAGCAATGCAACAGGTCGACAAGCTGCTCCAAAGCGGGAAGATCGGGGAGGCCGAGAAAATCCTCGACACGCTGCTGACGAAACTCGGGGCGCCGGCGGCAAGCTCCGCGCCCACGGTTTTCGCCCCCGCCGGCGGCCGCGACTGCGATCCGCGACAGCCGATGACGGTGAGCGGCAGCGTGACGGTGGTCGAGGACTGCACTGTCGGCGGCGACTTGACCGTGACAGGCAGTGCCGTCCTGCACTTCGATTATACCGGGCGTAACGGCGGGCGCTTGGTCGTCGGCGGCAACGTCATCGTGCAGGACCACGCGACGCTGTGGATCGAGGGCCGGCCGGATGAACGGGCAGTATTCGCGGTCGACAATGAGTTCAGCCAGCAACGCTCGATGACTTCGACGGATGACGCGGCGATCAAGCTGGACCACGTCGAGTTTCGCACCCAGAAATCTGGAGGCCGCGGCAAAGGCAGCGTCTACATGAGTTATGACGCCCGTGACCGATCGTCATTCGAGGCGACCGGCTCGATGCTCGTCGAGGAAGAGTCGTGGCTACTCGCCAATCTTCACGATTCCGCCAAGCTGGCCATCGCCGATACCCAGAAGGTCCCAACCGAGACCTACGTCCACGACTTGTCGTCCGCGAAAATTAGCGGAACCGGCACGCGGGCCGGTGTCTGGCTGGACGCGGGTGGCGCCAAGGGGACATTGAAGCTACCCGACGTGAACGGTCCGTTTTCGTGGCGGACCGGTGCCGGCGCCGGTCTTGATGTGGGATGGTCGCTGCAGGTTGATGACGCCCAACCTGGAATCGGTATCGAGGTCAAGCCCGCCTCGGCGCTCACGATCATCGGTAGCGGCGCGCGGGCCCCAGCGACCGGCGAACTCAAGATCTCGTATTTTGTGGCCGGTTCGCGGGAAACGCTGGATGGCCTCAAGGCCGGCTTGCAGAATCGCACGATCAGCGACCGGCTGACCCTCAAAGAGGTCCAGCTCGGCCCCATCGCCTGGCAGATCTATGCCGGCGATAACGCGGATCTCACCATCAAGAATTCAACCATCAACGAAATCGGCATTTTCGGCCGGGATGCGAAAGTGCGCGTCGAACGCTCGGTGCTGCAGCTCGCGGTGCTCGCCGCGCTTGCACCCGGCAGCTCGCTCGATATTATCGATTCCGACATCTGGAACCAGACCATCGAGGTGGCGAACAAAGCGAGAGTGTCCATCGCCGGCAGCAAGATCCACGGCACGCTGTTTCATGCCCGGGATAGCGGTTCGAATATTTCCATCGAGGGCGGGTCGTTCTACGAGAATCCCGCGCGCTGCACCCCGGCAACGATGGTGAACATCGCGACCGGTCAGCCGAAGTGCAATCCGTTCAGGACGCCTGGACTGCCGCGTTCGGCGGGCGCAGGCAAGGTTGAGTGCGCGGGTACCGAGGGGTGCACGTGGGGCCGTTAAATTAACTTGGGTTTTCGTTGCCCTGTAGCAGCTCGCGTAGACCGGCGCGCGATGGCGAAATCCGTGGCGCCGGTATCCGCCCTGCAAGACATCCCATTGACGATTCCATCAGTGGCATTGCGAAACCCTTTCGGGAAAGACGCGTGCAGCTGTCTTTTCGCTTAGTCGCTCGGAGCGAACGGAATTTGTCAACGGCTTTGAGACAGCCGGTGCCGGGGATGTTCCCCTTCATTGTTGAAATAGGAGGAGCGGCGTTGCCCGCCTTGAGCCGGCAGACCTGGGGTGCCGGTTGCGCGCGAGGAAAGCAGCGCCACGAACAGACTTACCACATCCACCGCGATTTCCGCGCGAGCGGTCAAGAGCGAAGTTCCTCGCCGTGGTTCCCTGAATAAACCTCATTGACCGTCCGGTGCCCATCGGCTATGGAAGATAGGTTCGCCGTCGGCAAGGGTCCGTCCCGTGAAAATCATTCTTTTCGTAGCGCGCGCGCCGGAGGCGAGACGGAGATAGCTCCGCTCTCCCTCAACTGGCGCATATCCGAGGCCCTCATGGGCCTTTTTTGTTGCCCAAATTCAAAAAATCGCAAACAATCTCTTCGAAAGGCACCCCTTGGAGAAGCATATGACCAATCTGATGACCGGAGCGGAAATGGTCGTCCGGGCGTTGCGGGACCAGGGAGTCGACACCATTTTCGGCTATCCGGGCGGCGCGGTCCTGCCGATCTACGACGCCCTGTTTCACCAAGATTACATCAAGCATGTGCTGGTGCGCCACGAACAGGGGGCGGCGCATGCCGCCGAGGGCTTCGCCCGGTCGAGCGGCAAGGCCGGCGTGCTTTTGGTGACCTCCGGTCCTGGCGCCACCAATGCGGTTACCGGCTTGACCGATGCCTTGATGGATTCGATCCCGCTCATTTGTATTACCGGCCAGGTGCCAACCCATCTCATCGGCTCCGACGCCTTCCAGGAATGCGATACGGTCGGCATAACAAGGCATTGCACAAAGCATAATTATCTGGTCCGCCAGATCGAGGATTTGGCGCGCGTGCTGCACGAGGCTTTTTACGTCGCGCAGAACGGGCGTCCGGGGCCGGTCGTAATCGATATCCCGAAGGACGTGCAATTCGCGGTCGGCGCCTACATCGGCCCGCGCAACATCGAGCACAAGACGTATCGGCCGAAGCTCGATGGCGATCCTGGCCTCGTCGCGCGGGCCGTCGCGCTGATGGCGGCGGCCAGGCGTCCCGTCTTTTACACAGGCGGCGGAGTCATCAACTCGGGCCCCGAGGCCTCGCGCCTGCTGCGCGAACTCGTTTCGCTCACCGGGTTTCCGCTCACCTCGACCTTGATGGGGCTTGGCGCCTATCCGGCGTCGGGCAAGAACTGGCTCGGCATGCTCGGCATGCACGGT
>JBOIDW010000419.1:0-21812 GCA_050740655.1 Gammaproteobacteria bacterium
GCCTATGGCCGCTCTCCTCCCGTAGCGGGCCGTCAATCGGCGAACCGACGAATTTGTGGATGGTCTTGAAACGCTCGAGCTCGAGGAACAGGACCGCGAACGGGTTGGCGGGACGAAATAGATCGCAGCGGCGACGCGCTTATGGAGTTCGTTGAAGTAAACACCCGGGGCTCGCCGGGTGGTGTTTCCGCGCCCCGGTCGCGCGGGTTACGATGTCGCCGGAAGGAAATCGGGAGATTGCGATGGTCTTGAGCATGACGGCCTTTGCGCGACAGGCGGGCGAGGGTGAATGGGGACGCGCCGTCTGGGAACTGCGCTCCGTCAATCATCGTTACCTGGAGCTGGCGCTGCGGCTGCCGGAGGAGTTGCGCGCGCTGGAGCCGGCGCTGCGCGAGCGAGTCTCGCAACGCCTCCAGCGCGGCAAGGTCGATTGCATGCTGCGCTTCGAGCCGGGTGCCGGCGCGGTGCCAGCGCCGCGTATCCAGCACGCGCTGCTCCGGCAGCTCGTCGCGGCCTGCCAGGAGGTCGAACGACTTACCGAGCACCCGGCGCCGCTCAATGTCCTGGACCTTCTGCGCTGGCCGGGGGTACTGGTGCTCGCACCTTTCGATCCGGACCCAGTGGGCGAGGTGCTGCTCGGATTGCTCGATCAGGCCCTCACCGCCCTGGTCGAGGCGCGCAGCCGGGAAGGACGGCGTTTGCAGCAGATCATCGAGGAGCGCTGCCGCGCCGCGCAACAGCAGGTGCAGCAATTGCGGGAACGGTTGCCGGCCATCATCGAAGGTCTGCGCGAGCGCTTTTCGCGGGTCGCCGTGGATGCCTCGCTGAGCTTGGATCCGGTGCGTCTGGAGCAGGAGATCCTGCTCTTAATGCAACGGCTCGACATTGCCGAGGAGATGGATAGGCTGCAACTGCACCTCCATGAACTGAGTCGCTTAGTGGCTGGCACGGGCGCCGTCGGCCGGAAGCTGGACTTTCTGCTCCAGGAGATGAATCGTGAGGCCAACACGATCGCGTCCAAGGCCACCCATATCGATACCACGGGGGCGGCCGTCGAGCTCAAGGTGCTCATCGAACAGATGCGCGAACAGGTGCAGAACATTGAGTGAGGGGGGGCACGGACTCCTGTACATCGTCTCGGCACCTTCCGGGGCCGGGAAGACCAGTCTCGTCAAACGCCTGGCCGAATCCCTCCCCGGCGCGGTGATCTCGGTCTCGTACACGACTCGGCCGATGCGCCCCGGCGAGCAGGATGGCGTCGATTACCACTTCGTCTCGCCCGGGCAGTTTATCGCGATGGTCGCGGGCGGGGCCTTGCTCGAGCATGCGCAGGTCTTCGATCACCGCTATGGGACCGGGCGTGCGGCGGTCGAATCGCAGCTCGACCAAGGCCTGGACGTGATCCTGGAGATCGATTGGCAGGGGGCGCAGCAGGTGCGGGCGGCGCGGGCCGGCAGCATCGGGATCTTTATCCTGCCCCCGTCCTGCGCGGCACTGGAAGAGCGCTTGAACGGACGTGGCGGCGACAGCGCCGCGGTGATTGCCCGGCGCATGCGCGACGCGGTGAGCGAGATCTCCCACTATCGGGAATACGAGTATCTGGTCGTCAACGACGTCTTCGAACGCGCACTGGAGGACCTCTGCGCAATCCTCCGTGCCGGGCGCTTGGCCGGGGCACGGCAGCGCGCGGCCCTGCGTCCCCTACTGGAGTCGCTCATGGCATAAGGCCGGGGGTTTTGGTAGGCTCGCACCTTAAGTTATCGATGAGGAATCGCGATGGCCCGTATCACCGTGGAGGATTGTCTAAAAAACGTACCGAATCGCTTCGAGTTGGTGCTGCTGGCGGCCAAGCGCGCCCGCCAGATCGCCCTCGGCTCGCGAGCACTGGTGGATGACGATCAGGACAAACCGGCGGTACTGGCCTTGCGCGAGATCGCCCAGGGACTGGTGACCCACGAATCGCTGGCCGCGATGGAGCGCAAGGACAAGGGCGAGGACCTGTTCTTCACCCCGCCGCCCGCCAACCCCCCGACCAAGGAAGACTGAGGCGCGCCACGCGGCATGCGGGCGTCCGGCATGGTCAACATCTGGTCCTATTTCCCGCTGCCGGCGATCCGCTCGGCCCGGGCCGAGGCCGCGCCGCGCAAGGAAACCCCATACTCCGCGCAGCTCGAGGAGTTGTGCCGCGTCGCCGGAGAGTATCTGAAACCGGCCGAGGTGAATGAGCTGCGCCGTGCCTATGCCTTCGGCGCCGAGGCCCATGCCGAGCAGCGGCGCGTCAGCGGCGAACCCTATATCGAGCACCCGCTGGCGGTCGCCGCCATCCTGGCCGGGATGCACCTCGATCCCGAGACCCTCATCGCGGCGGTCCTGCACGACGTGCTGGAGGATACCGCCGTCGACAGGCCGGGTCTGAAGCGCGAGTTCGGCGAAGAGGTGGCGGCGCTGGTGGATGGAGTCAGCAAGCTTACCCAGATGGAGTTCGGCAGCTATGCCGAGGCGCAGGCCGAGAACTTCCGCAAGATGCTGCTGGCCATGACCCACGATATACGGGTAATCCTGGTCAAGCTCGCCGATCGCTTGCACAACATGCGCACCGTGGGCGTGCTGGACCCGGAGCGGCGGCGGCGCATCGCCCGTGAAACGCTGGATATCTACACGCCGATTGCGCAACGCCTCGGGATCAACAGCATCCGCGTAGAGCTGGAGGACCTCGGTTTCGCCGCGCTGTATCCGCAGCGCTACAAGGTCCTCGCGGCCTCGGTAAAAAAGGTGCGCGGCAATCACAAGGCCTTGGTCGAGGAGGTCAAGACCGCGGTGATTCGACGCCTGCGCCACGAGAAGGTCCCGGCCCAAGTGGTGGGGAGGGAGAAGAATCTCTACGATGTCTATCGCAAGATGGCGGTCAAGCACCTGCCCTTCTCCGAGGTGCGTGACATCTATGCCTGCCGCATCATCGTCGATGACGTCGATACCGCCTATCGCGTGCTGGGGGTCGTGCATCATCTCTACAAGCCGCTGCCGGGACGCTTCAAGGACTACATCGCGATCCCCAAGACCAATGGCTATCAATCCCTGCACACCGTGCTGTTCGGTCCGAAAGGGGCCCCGGTCGAGGTGCAGATCCGCACCAAGGACATGGATGCGGTAGCCGAGCACGGGATCGCCGCCCACTGGCGGTACAAGACCGGGGATGGCGCCAGCACGGCGCAGAAGCGTACCCGCGATTGGCTGCGGCGCATCCTGGAGCTGCAAGGCCAGGCGGGGAATTCCGAGGAGTTTCTCGAGAACGTCAAGATCGATCTCTTCCCCGACGAGATCTATGTGTTCACCCCCAAGGGCGATATCTTCAAGCTGCAACGCGAGGCGAGCGCCGTGGACCTCGCCTATGCGGTACACACGGATATCGGTAACCGCTGCGTGGCGGCGCGCATCGATGGGCGGATGATGCCGCTACGCAGCGTCTTGAGCAACGGCCAGACGGTGGAGATCATTACCGCCCCGGGGGCCTCGCCCAGTCCCACTTGGCTGAGCTTCGCCGTCACCGCCAAGGCGCGCGCCAACATCCGGCATTTCCTTCAGGGGCTGGAACGCGACGAGGCGCAAAAGCTCGGGCGCCGCCTCCTGAATCGCGAGTTGCAACGCTTCTCCGTACAGCTCGAGCGCATCCCCGCCGACCGGATGCAGGCCACCTTGAAAGACTTCAAGCTCACCAGCCCGGCGCGCCTGCTGGAGGAGATCGGTCTCGGCCAGCGCATGGCCATCATCGTAGCGCGCCACCTGCTCCCCAGCGACGACGAGCCCGCCCGCAGCGGTGGCAGCACCTCGCCGCTCGAGATCAAGGGCACCGAGGGCATGGTGGTATCGTTTCCCAAGTGTTGTTACCCGATCCCGGGCGATTCCATCCTGGGCTACGTCTCCAGCGGACGCGGCATCGTCATCCATCGCCAGTCGTGCAAGAACGTCGCGGAGTTTCGCAACCATCCGGAGAAATGGGTGGACGCCGAGTGGGGCCACGAGGTGGCGCGCGACTTCCCGGTCGCCATCCGTATCGACGCCCTCAACCAGCGCGGCGCCCTGGCCACGATCGCCGCGACGATCGCCGACCACGACGCCGATATCGAGCTCGTCGATACCTCCGAACCCGATGGTAGCCACTCCAGCCTGTCCATGGTCATTGCGGTGCGCGGTCGCAAGCACCTAGCCGACATCATGCGCGCGCTACGCGGGCTGACACCCGTGTCCCGTGTGGTGCGGGTGAAGGGCTGATCCCATTCCGGGTTGACCGAAACAGGCCATACGTACAACGGTCAAAGATTATCATTACTCCGACGTCATGCCGGCGCAAGAGCATCCAGGAGGGACTTTACAGGCTGCACTGGACCCCGGCTTTCGCCGGGGTGACGGCTAGAGAGGTTAATGTGGATTCGGTAGATTGTGCCCGTTCACAGTATATATATCGATCCGCCATGACCCGATCCATCATCAGTACCGAGCAGGCACCCAAGGCCATCGGTACCTATTCGCAGGCGGTCAAGGTCGGACAGACCGTGTACCTATCCGGTCAGATCCCGCTCGATCCCAAGACCATGCAGTTGGTGGAAGGCGATATGCGCGCGCAGATCGTGCGCGTGCTGGAGAACCTCAAGGCCGTGGCCGAGGCCTCCGGCGGTGGGCTCGGAGACGTCGCGCGGCTCACTGTCTATCTCACCGATCTGGGTCATTTTGCCTTGGTCAATGAGGTGATGGCGGAATACTTCCAGCCGCCCTATCCGGCACGCGCCGCCGTCGGTGTGGCGCAGTTGCCGCGCGCTGCCGCGATCGAGATCGACGCGATCATGAGCCTAGGCGCTTGAATGCCCGCTTATGCCCGGCCCGGCGGGCGATGCGCTACATTACGCCGGTGCGCGATCTCCCCTCGCCTCCCCCGCCGCGACTTACGCCACCCGCGGAGTCCGGCAACGGGATAGCGCGGTCTGGGCTCGACGATTCTTGCTCTGGCTGCAAGGCGCGCCGCTCCTGGTGGTCGAGGTGTTTCTACCCGCTTTATGTCCAAGCATCAGCGCCGGCGGCCTGCGTCCAAACCAGCGCCCTCGGGCCTAGGGACCGATAACCAAGCGCTCACCCCGGCACCTGAGCTTGCGCCCGTTTCGCGTGCCCGGCCCAAGGCCACCCCCGCAGGCATGCGGACCGGGTTTTTGCGACGCCTGGTGCCCTATGCGCAGCTCATGCGGCTGGACAAGCCGATCGGGATCCTGTTGCTGCTGTGGCCGACCTTGAGCGCCCTGTGGATTGCCGCGGCCGGGGTCCCGGACCCCAAGGTGCTCGCCGTGTTCGTGCTCGGCGTGGTGGTGATGCGCTCGGCCGGCTGCGTCATCAACGACCTCGCCGATCGCGGATTCGATGCGCACGTGGCCCGTACCCGCAATCGGCCGCTCGTTACCGGCCTGGTCGCGCCGAGACAGGCGTGGCGGTTGTTTGCGCTGTTACTCGTGACGGCCTTGGCGCTGGTACTGTCGATGAACGTCTACACCGTATGGCTCTCGCTGGGTGGCGCCGCGCTGGCCGCGAGCTATCCCTATACCAAGCGCTACAGCTACCTACCGCAGGTGCATCTGGGTGCCGCCTTCGGCTGGGCGATCCCGATGGCCTTTGCGGCACAGAGCGGTGCACTGGGGAAGACGGCCTGGCTGCTGTATATCTCCACGTTACTGTGGGCGCTCGCCTACGACACCATGTATGCCATGGCGGACCGCGAGGATGACCTGCGCATCGGCGTGAAGTCCACGGCGATCCTGTTTGGGGACGCCGACCGGACCATCATCGGCATGACCCAGGTGCTGATGTTCGTGGTACTCCTCTTGGTCGGCAGAGAGGCGAAGCTCGGCGGCGTGTACCTGACAGGCCTGGCGGTGGCCGCAATCTGCGCGGTCTATCAGCAGGTCCTCATTCATGGGCGCGAGCGCGAGCGATGTTTTCGGGCGTTTCTCAACAACCAATGGCTGGGCCTGGCGGTGTTCCTGGGGATCGCCGGGGATTATTATCTGTCCTCCGTCTAACCGCGCAGACCGGCGATCAGCCCCTCGCCGATCCAGCGCCGCAGATACGCCGCCGCCTGCGCGGCGACCGCCTCCTCGGGTAACCACGCGCACAGCGCGGTGCAGAGATCGGCGAAGGGCCGGCCGTAACTCACCTCTTCGATAACGGCGGCCTCGGCCTGTTCCAGGGAACGGAAGTAGTTGCGCAGTCCCTGCCTCCAGATGATCCAGATGGTCGGGCGCTCGTAGCGCCGCGGATCTTCGGTGGGCTGGTGGGCATCCACCGCCTTCCATATCGCCGGCACGTCCCAACGCAAAGCGAGTCGCCTGAACGACGGTACCAGATTGAGGCGCAGTAACGGCCATCGATCGGCGGGCAGGCGTGCAAGCGTTGCGGCGGCAAGCGGCTCGGTACCGGCGGCATCGAAGGCCTCGCCCAGCAGCCACTCGAAACGCGCCAGCTCCGCAAGCCACGGTTGTTCGGCGTATTCCGGATGTCCGGTGAGCAATCCGGCCAGCGCTTGGCCGAAATAGCGTATCGAGTAATGCTGCGAGGGATGATCGGCAATATACGTCGCGCCTAAGCGGGCAAAATCGGCCGCGCCCATCAATCCCCGCAAGGCGGGGTAATCGGTCTCCAGTGCCTCCAGGAGCCGCAGGCGATAGGCCTCGCCATACACCGCGAGCCGCTCGCCCGCATCCGCACGCTCAGTGGCGATGACCTCGCGCGCGATGTCGTCCCGGCCATCCAACACATACGCCTGTAATTGGCGCTGTAACTCGCGCAACGGGAGCATCGCGGGCGCCTACGCCACCTCCGCGAGGCGCTCTTCTCCCAACGCCTGCACAGCGATACTGCGCGCCTGGTCGAGCTCCGCGTACAGCTCCGCAAAGGGCGGGATCTTGTCGTCACGCTCGATCATCGTAGAGACCGGGCCGAAGCGCCGTAGCGCCTGCCGGTACAGCGTCCAAACCGGATCGGGTACCGGCTCGTCGTGGGTATCGATGCGCAGCGCGCCCGTATTGCGGTGGCCGGCCAAATGAAACTGTTGAACGCGTTCGATCGGAACGCCGTCCAGATACTCGACGGGGTCGAACTCATGGTTGCAGGCGCTGACGTAGATATTGTTGATGTCCAGCAGGATCAGACAATCCGCCGCCTCGGCCACGGCGGTGAGGAATTCCCATTCCTGCATCTCCGAGCTGCGGTAGCCGAGGTAGCTGGAGACGTTTTCCAGCAGGATGCGCCGACCGAGAAAGTCCTGCACGGCACGCACGCGCCCGGCGACGTGCCGGACGGCCTCGCCGGTATAGGGCAAGGGCAGGAGGTCATGCAGATTCACCGGCTTGACGCCGGTCCAACACAGGTGATCCGATATCCAGGCAGGCGCGATACGCCCCGCCAGCGACTTGACCCGCCCCAAATAATCCACGTCCAGTGGGTCGGTGCCGCCGATGGACAGCGACACCCCGTGCAGGACCAGGGGATAGTCGTGACGGACGCGCTCCAGATAATCGAGGGGCTTGCCGCCGTCGACCAGGTAGTTTTCGGTAACGACCTCAAACCATTCGAGGGCGGGCCGCGTCTCCAGCACCGCGTCGTAATGTTCCTTTCTCAGGCCCAGCCCGAATCCCAGGGCGGGCAGGCGGGCGGAGAGGCTCACAGACTGCGTCGCATGTAAAGCAGAGGCGGGGTACGCGACCCCGCCCCCGGCCTCCACTACTCGACGACCTTGCCGCCTTTTGCCTCGCACTCGGCCGTGGTCATGGATACCCAGCCTTGGCCCGCGCATTTGTTCTGGCCCTTGCAACTGTTAGTGGCGGTCTTGCATTCCGTCGTATTCTTGCATGCATTCACGCCGCCGCAATGGACCTTGGCCTCCGTGGCGGCCGGTGCCTCCTCCGCCGCAATCGGAGCACTGGCGAAAAAGGCCGCTGCAGCCGACGCCAGCAATAAACCCTTAACATCTTTCATCTGTATCGCCTCCTTTATTAGTTGAACAATGGCCGTCCAGCCGGGCATCCAGCCTTTGGACGGGCCTCTCGCGCAGTGCCGCACGCCGGCACTGCTCCGGTCATGCCTCGTGCCGACCGAAAAGATGAGATCATCGGTAATTCCCCGTTTGCGTAGAGTACCACTGGCCGCTGCCCTCAATCGATGGCGCCCGTTACCTTAATCCCGCGGGTCTTTCCGCGAACCGGGTAGCAGTCTCTGATGTGGGCCGGCCTCTCCTACCGCGTGCTGGCCTTGCAAGGGCTGCAAGCCGACTACGGGGCTCCGGACTATGGGTCCGATACTTTCTACGATGCTAATAAACCTCCCGACCGAACTACGCTGCCGGAACGTGCCGCTTTTTGCATACGGCCCATATTGTTTAGAGTTCCTATGGGTCCTCTGTGTGACTGCGTACGCGCCGGGCACGGGCATCGGACCTCGCTTAGGACCGAGCGCGCCGGGGGAAGTTCATGGCCGCCGGATAACTACCGTAGTCTGCAAACGAGCGCCGTGCTAGAGTCGCGGCGCGGTGGGCCGTGGAGAGCGGGCTTACGCTGACCAGGAGCATGAATGGCGGGCGGGAAATATAGATCACGGAGACGGCCAAAAAAATGATCTATGCAGAGATGGCCTTGACGCTGGTCCTTATCCTGGTGGCAGCCGAGGTCTTTACCAATGCCCTGGAGCATCTCGGAGAGCGGCTTCAGATCTCCGAGGGGGTGACCGGCTCTTTATTCGCCGCCGTCGGTACGGCGTTGCCGGAGAGCATGGTCCCGATCCTCGCGGTGTTCGCCGGCACCGAGAGCAAGCAAATCAATGAGGAGATAGGCGTCGGGGCGATCCTGGGTGCCCCGCTGATGCTCTCGACGCTATCGATCTGCCTGATGGGCCTGTCCGTGCTCCGGCAACGCGGACCAGGCGGTATCCTCACGCCCGAAAAGACTGGCCTGACGCGCGACCTGAACGTCTTTCTGATCGCCTTCGGGATCGCCGCTGCCGCGCTGTTCCTTCCCGACCAGCCGCACTATTTCAAGGGCCTGCACTTTGCGCTGGGGACGACCCTGGTCATCCTGTATTTTATCTACGTGATGCTGACCTTGCGGGTCTCGGCCAAGCTCGTCGAGGACGGTCACGTTACCGAGGCCTACACGGAGATGTTCTTATGTCGCTTGGGCCTGCCCGACAACCTGGTCATCGTCTGTCTCCAATTGCTGATCGGCCTGGGGTTGCTCATCTTGGGCGCGGAGGGTTTCATCCATGGCGTGGAAGCGGCGTCGGAGGCATTGCAGGTCTCGGCCTTGTTGCTCTCGCTACTGATCATCCCTATAGCGACGGAGCTCCCGGAAAAGGTCAACAGCATCCTCTGGATCCGCAGGCGCAAGGACACGCTGGCCTTCGGCAATATCACCGGTGCAATGGTGTTTCAGGGCACCATACTCCCCGCCATCGGGATCATGTTGACGCCCTGGGACCTGCGTCCCCAGGTCTTGCTCGGCGTTGCCTTGACCCTGTTCGCCGCGCTGTGGCTGCGGCTCTTGTTGCGAGGCGCCCATCTCCGGGTCTGGCACCTGGTGATGAACGGCCTCCTCTACGTCACCTATCTCACCGTGGTATTGGGCTATCAGTGGTGACGAGTTGCTTCACGCGGCGCCCGGCCTCGCCAGCGTTTGGCCGAGAGGTTTCCACAGGCCCTGGGCCGAGTAACAGTCCCACCCCCAGCGCAACCATCTGAGCAGCGCGAAAGCCAACCATAAAGCCCAGGTCAGCATCAGTAAACGGTACACCCATAACGGCACCGACACCACCCAGGCCCGCGGCAGCTCGGCCGGGTTGCGGTCCTGATACCAATTGAGCGCATAGGCGCTGGATCCATTGCCCGCGATCTGCATCTCGGGCCAGCCGAGGAGTCCCTCATGGATGGCGGTAAACAATACGATAATGGCGACTACGGTCAGGAGGCCGAGCCCCAATTGCATGGTGTTGAAGCGCGTCTTACCCCAATGAGCCGGGACGTGTGCACGGGCACCCAGGGCCAGCAGCCAGCCCACCACCAGCAGCCCCCCCCACACCGGCGCCTGACTGAGACCCACCCCCAGCAGAAACCACTGTCCGAAACCCAAGGGGGTGAGCCGCACCCGGCCCAGCGCCATCGCGATTAGGGCGATGACCAGCAATATCCCCCAGAACAGCACCGCCGGTCCGAGCAGAGGCCCGCCGGTATGCAACACCCAGCGGTCATCGCCGAGCGTGAGGTTGAGGCTGTGGTTGACGCTGGGAGCGCCGAGGTGGACCTCGGGCGAGCGATAGCGGCTGTCAATACCGTCCGGGCTGCGCCAACGCAGTTGCGCCAGTTGTGTCCCCGGCACCAGCGGCAGGATCACCTGGCGGCCCTGCTGCCGTACCGGCTGTACCACACCGCCCAGCGTCACCTGTTGCAGCTTGGCCGCGGCCGGCAGGCGCAGGCTGTGCTGGCCTCCCTGGCTACTCTCCAGCTTCAGGTCCAGTACTGCATCGCTGGCGCGCTGGCCGATACTCACGCTCAGGCGGCTGTTCTGGATGGTCAGCACATTCCCCTGGATCCCGGCGGGGCGGCTCAAGGCCAGGGTCACCGCTTCCCCCGGCCAAGGCCGCCATTCGGGTAACCAGCGGCCGTGCGGGTCTTGGTGATGGACGACGGCGATCCCGCGCGCTTCGAGATGCCAGACCGGGCTGATATCGGCGCGCCAAGTCTCGCTCCACTCGCTCGTGCGCGGCGCGGTTAACGTGATGGCCTCGCGCTTCTCCAGCACCGATTGCCAAGCCCAGGCCGTTTGGTCACTGCTCATGTTCACTAGCACTGCCCCGTCCTTGACCTCGACGCCCTCGCTGACCACGGATTCCCCGGCCAGCAACGGGACGGAAACGAGCACCGGGTTACCGGGCGGAGTCAGGCGCTGGACCGTGGTTTCGACCCGCCATTCCAGCCCCAGCCGCAAGACGCGCTCGACGCGCAGAAAGGCCGGCAAGGGGCCGGCGCTCAATACCGTCTCCACCGCACCCTCGCTCAAGCGCGTGAATTGGATCGGGCCTTCCGGGACGCCGGTCTCCGGCAATCCGTCCAGCCTCCAACCCCGCACGCTGACCTCGACCCGGTGCGGCAGCAGCGGGAAGGGGAGCTGGAATCGCGTGCGCGCCGGGGCGCTGCCCATGAGCTGGACCTGATGCAGGCCCGGAGACAGCGTCAACCACAATTCCCCGGACGGCGCCCGTGACAAGCCGCTGGCCGGCCCGCCATCCACCGTGACCAGCGCCGGCAGCCATTGATCGCGGGCCGCGGGCAAGGGCAGCGCCACCTCGGCAGCGCTATGTATTTCCAGCCGGAGTTGTAAGCGGGCCGCATCGAGATCCACGCGCGCCCGGGCGATCTGCGCGCAGACCGGCAGGCACTCGGGCGGCTCCAGCAGGCGTTGCTTCAGCTCGGCGCGCAGCTTCGCGCTGGGAAAATCGGCATGCGCCTCGCCACCCGGCAACCCGATGCCCGTCAGCACCAGCAGGACCGACAGGGTGGCGGCACCCGCCTGGCCGCCGCCATTCCGGGCGCGGAGTGCATCCGTCATACGCAACGCAAACACCGCCACCAGCAACACCCGCAGCAGACAGAGCAGCAGATTGATCGGTGGCGAGAGATAGACGAGCGCTACCTCCTGCGCCTGCTCCACCGGTCCGCGCCAACTCAAGTCGACCCGGCGCCACTGCCATTCCGGCACACCCGGGCCGGTCTGCACCATGGCCTTCGGATCCAGCTCCAACCCCTCCGAGGAACTCAGGTCCAGTGCGCCGCTGAGGACCGCCCGCCCACGGGCGAGCGTTTTCCCGGCCTCGGCCTTCTTCGCCTCCGGCGCCGCGCTTGCCGGGGGCGCAGCCGGCAGCGGCGCCTCGACGGCCGCCATCTCCATCGTCCGTGTGGGTTGCACTACTGATACGGAATCGCTGACCGCCGCGACCCCCCCACCGGCGACGGCCCCATACTGCTCCTCCAATTGCGGATAGAGGCCGATGCGCACCTGTTGGATGGCGAAGGGGATAGCGATGAGCAACAAACCCAGGAGGCTCAGCAGACGGTAGCTCGCGATCCAACTGCGCAACCGGCCCTCCGGCAGGACCCGCAGCAAGGCCGTGGCAGCCAGCAGATTCAGCCACACGAGTTGCGGCGCCCCGGGCTCAAGCCAGACCAGGGCCAGGGTGAGCAACGCAAGAATGCCCCAGGTCCAGCGCCACAGCCGCGCCGTGGCGACCGCCCCGATAAACACCAGGAACAGGTCGAGCAACGTCCAGGCCTGTAGCCACGTGTCGCTCGCGTCATCACTACCGCCTGCGTATAACAAGCGCCAGCCGGGGGGTAGATGCAGGCTCGCATTGAGCAGGTGCACGTCGTGCGCCCAGCCGACCGCCGGCCAACGCGCCACCCCGCCCTCGATGCGGCTGTCGGCGCTGAGTTGCAAGCTACCGCGGCGCACCTCCACGCCTTGGCGCCGGGACCCCGGTAAGCGCGTAATGAATTGCGGCACGCCATCCACCACCACCCGACCGAGCATGAGCCCCGCATCGGCCTCCAGCCGCCACTGCTGGGTTAGCGTGCCGCGTAACCGGTCCTGTACGGTATAACCGCCGCCGTCGAAGTCCAGCCAAATATTGCGGCTCAGTTCCAGGCGGTCCGGTTCCGGTTCCGGGTCGCCATGGCGGATAACCTTGAAATCGAGCTTATCGCCCGGCCGCAGCCGATAGCTCGGGAATTGTTGCCAGTCCTCGGGGAGGCTGGTCTGGCGCGGGTCGATGGCGTCTACGCCAGAGACCTCCACCAACCTCAGGTGATTACGGGCATCGAAGACCCAGATCTCATCCTTCGGCCACGGCGCCGCGGCCGCGGACCGCTGCAGCTCCAGGACTTCGGCCGGGAAGCGTGCATTGAGATCCAGCACCCATTCGCCGGGCCTAATCTGCATGCGCAAGCGCCCGTCCGACTCCACCCGCGCCGGTAACGGGCTCGCGAGCGACATCGGAATCGTGCCCGCGAGCAAGGCCTCCGGCAGCACCAGCTCGCGCTGCTCACCCGCGACCCCCAGCGTAATGCGGGTCAGCACCTGCATCGGCAGCTCATCGATCAAGCGGCGAAAGACCCGGACCTCCAGTCGCTGCTCCTCGACGGCCCGAGTCCCCGATCCGGCCCGTAGCCACAATTCCCCGTCCGTGCGCAGGTCGATGGCCGAGACCGGCACCCCGGCCAGCTTGAGTGCGATTAGCCCGGTATCCGGCGGCACCATGAGCGCCTCGGGCAGGCGCGGCCACTGGAAACGGCCGCTCAACAGGTGCTCGCCCGGCAGCAGCCGCACCAGGGGCCGGCCGTCCCGCTCGATGACCGTCGCGGCGGCCCCGTCCACCGTGACCTCCTGCGGCCAATGTTTTGTATTGCCTGGGAGCGCCACCCAGCCCTCCCGATAGACCCGCCAGCGCTGGTCAAAACTGCCACCCTGCTCGGCCAGATCCAAGTCCAATTGCGCCGGCCAGTCACAACGGCGCGTCGCGTGCTCGTTGTAGAGGAACGGACAGTCTTTGTCCTTGGCCTCGTGCAACACCCAATCGGTCCAGGGTCGCAGGGCCTCGGGGACCTTGCCGGGCTCCATCGCCGCGGCGGGACAGGAGAGGACTAGCAGCAAGGCATAGCGCAACCAGCGACGAAGATCTTGCACGGGACTCTCCTGATTCAGGTTTCAGCCAGTGTACTACCGAATTGCGGTGCGGGGCAGAACGGCGCAGCCGATCCACGGCGGGGTATAGCGATGGTTCGGCCTCTTGAGCGCGGAACGTAACGGCGGAGTGCCTTGACTAATAGTCAACGCACACCTGTCCTGCGTGCCGTGGGGGCGGCGTTTGGGCTAACGGAGTGAGCCTCATGGTCCATGGTTCGATGGTTGAATGTTCGTTTCTCGTGCCGATTAAACGTGATGCGAACTTATCTGACGGTGGTTTACATTCTTCTGGGGCTTGGGAATGGCTCGACGATCAGCTCTTCGAGCTTTTCGGCGGCCGCACGTTGGCCCCTGGTTTACACGAGGGTTTCTATCAAGACCCGGATACCGGCGAAAAGGTAAGCGATGCGTCGTACAGGTATACCGTCGCCCTGCCGCGCGGCAAGCTCGAAGCGTTGCGAATTCTGTTATCGCAGGCGTGCGAGGTCTTTGCGCAGAAAAGCATCTACTTATGCATTTCCGGTCAGGTCGAATTCATAGAGGGGCGCAAGCATGAGTGTGGAGGACCGTTATGTTGACCTCAGAGAACGCGAGGTTTCGCTCGCTCAATTGGACGCCGACGAGCGGCGTTTGCTCGATACATTGAAGCGGCGCGCCGATCGCGCACCTCCGTGGCACGAGTTCGCCAATTTCTGGATGAAACTCGTGGGAGATTTTTATGACAGCCGCGGCCTATCCCGCTCGCAGGTACGCCACACGACACTATATCGCGTTGCTCAGGACCTCGGCAGTCGGCTCGCCGTCGGGCAGGGCATTGCACGGAATCCGGATTACCGTGACGAGCTTGGGGAGCTCATTCGTACCCGATTCAAGACGCGGCGCGCGTTCTGCGAGGCTACGGGTCTGTCCGAGGACATGCTGAGCCACGTGCTCGCCGGCCGCAAGCATATCGCGATCGATACGCTTAGCGATGCACTGAGCCGTATCGGGTGGGTCCTGAAGCTTGTGCCTCAACGCGCTCCCGAGCGCCCCCGACGAAGTCCCGGAGCAGCGGCGTAGCCTGTCACTACGACTCGGTCTCGGTCAGGGTTCGGGCCACAGCTCCCGTGGCAAATCGCTGGTCCGCAGCGCGCTGTCCACCACCTCCTGGAGACGGCGGAAATGAGGCCCGGCCCAGTAAACCTGGTTGCAGCCGCGGCAGGTCCAGAACTCGTTGTAGACCTGCAAGGTGGTCTCACGGATGCGTGTGCCGAGCGCCGCCTTGTCGATGGCCACGAGGCCGCCGTTGCAGCGCAGGCAGCGGCTGAAGGGGCGGACGGAGCCGAACAGGTCGAGCCGCACCAGCACCTCTTGCAACTGCGCATCGGGTCTCAGCGCCCGCACATAACAACCGTGGGTGATGACGCGGTGCATCAGCAGATCGCGGTCGCGGGTGAGGACGATGCGGTGTTCGGCCGCCGAGATCCGCGCGAGCTTAGCATCGTCGTAATCGTTTCGGTACAGGGTATCGAATCCGAGGAGCCGCAGGTATTTCGCGACCCCGCCGAGCTGCGCATCGGCGACGAAGCGGACCTCGCGCAGCGGCCGCTCCCGTACCCGCAGTAGCGGTGAGATATCGAGCGACTCGAACTTGGGATAGACGCTGATCCGGTCGCCGTCCTGCACCCGGTGCGCTAAGCCGACCGAGCGACCGTTCACGAGCACGAGCTCGACCTCGGTGTGCGGGACCCCCAGGGACTCGATGGCGTTCTTGACCGTTGCCTGTTCGGCGCAGGTGTGACGTATCGTTCGCTTGCGCCGCTCGGGGGGCAGGAAGTCGTTCAGCTCCTCGTAGAACCTCAGCTCGGCGGTAGCCATCGGGTGCTCACAGAGCGGGAGATCCCGGGCCCGGAGGCGGCGGGCCGTTCGAACCTATGGTCGCTATCGGCGTGCGCGATCGCCCGGCCTCGGCGGCGGCGCAGCCTGTCGGACTTAGCAAATTGGACAATGCCAGGACTGCCGCTTCTTGCTGGAATGCCTGGGTGTCTACTACCTTTACCGTGGCGCCGGCTTGACGCCTTCTCGGCTCAGGCATAGGCTTGACCTATGCCAAATGCTGGAGACAAGTCCATGCCAAACCCGCCCACCCAACGCCGTGCCCGCCTGTTTCGTAACGGGCGCAACCAAGCCGTGCGGATCCCGCGTGAATTCGAGCTGCCGGGCGATGAAGTCACCATCCACAAGGAGGGCGACCGGCTCATCGTGGAGCCGGTGAAGAAGCCCAATACGCTGGCCGAGTTGCTGGCCTCGTGGGAGCCGCTGGAAGAGGCGTTTCCCGACGTGGACGATGGCTTGTTGCCCCTGGATGACGTGAAGCTGTGATGACGGGCCTACGCTACCTGCTGGACACGAACATCGTAACCGATATTGCGCGGCATCCGAATGGCCTTGCGGCGCAACGCCTCATCGAGGTTGGCGTCGAGTACACCGGAATCAGCATCGTGGTCGCGTGCGAGATCCGCTTCGGCCTCGCGAAGAGCGGCGCGCATCGGATTGTCGATCGCCTGACACAAGTGCTTGCTCGGTGCGGGACGCTTTCGCTGGAGCCGCCCGTAGACGAACATTACGCCGACATTCGAAACCGCCTGGAGCGCGCAGGCAGGTCCATCGGCCCGAACGATTTGCTGATCGCCGCCCATGCCCGCGCCCTGGGCTTGACGCTGGTGACCGACAACCTGCGCGAGTTCTCCCGAGTACCGGGCCTTACGGTAGAGAACTGGCTCGCTGCGGAGGTCTGAATACCTACACGGCGAGGCGGGCGCTATGGGTCGCGCCGGGGCAGGCGGCCGGCGAGCGCATCCCAGCCGATAACGAGACCGGGCAGCACCCCCACAGGGGTCTCGCCCACCAATTCCTGTACGTCCGGTTTCCCGTATTCGGTGCCGCTCAACCGGTATACGGTCAAGACGCGATCCGTCGGGTGGATCAGCCAGTATTCCTTGACGCCGTGCCGCTCGTAGATGCGTCGTTTGGAGATCTGATCGTGCGCGGCGGTCCCAGGCGAGAGCACCTCGACGATCCAGTCGGGGGCCCCGCGCACCCCGCGCTCACCGATCTTGCCCTCGTCGCAAACCACGAGCACATCCGGTTGCACGACGGTATCGATGGCCTCGTCGGCCTCGTCTCCTTTGGGCAGCCGCACGTCCACCGGCGCGATGAGCACCCGGCAGGGCTTGCCTTCCAAGGCGTTGGCGATCTGGCGGTAGATCTCCCCGGCGATCTCCTGATGGCTCACGGTGGGCGCCGGCGCCATGAGGTAGGCGACACCGTCGATGAGCTCATAGCGCACATCGTCCGGCCAGCCGAGGTAGTCGCCGTAGGTGTGGTAGGCGTGATCTTTGAGTGGTAGGCCCATGCTCGCTTCCTCGCTACTGCGACCATTCTCACGCGCAAGCGTCGCGATGTGAAGCGTACCGCCCAACCAATCGCCCGGTGTCCCCCCAACCACGATGCAGTGGCCGGTACGCCCACAGTGGACTAACACTCGCCTGACCGGCCGCGCCGAGGCCGGCGGAGCGGTCGCAGGGGCGGCTAAGGAACCCGGCCGGGCAAGCGGCTGGCGAGCGCATCCCAGCCGATGACGAGACCGGGCAGCACCCCCACAGGGGTCTCGCCCGCGAGCTCCTGCATATCCGGCTTTCCGTACTCGGCGCCGCTCAATCGGTATACGGTCAAGACGCGATCCGTCGGGTGGATCAGCCAGTATTCCTTGACGGCGTGCCGCTCGTAGATGCGCCGTTTGGCGATCTGATCGTGCGCGGCGGTCCCGGGCGAGAGCACCTCGACGATCCAGTCGGGCGCCCCGCGCACCCCGTGCTCACCGATCTTGCCCTCGTCGCAAACCACGAGCACATCCGGTTGCACGACGGTATCGATGGCCTCGTCGGCCTCGTCTCCTTTGGGCAGCCGCACGTCGACCGGCGCGATGAGCACCCGGCAGGGCTTGCCCTCCAGAAAACGCCGGGTTTGGAAGAATACCTCGCCGGCAATCTCCTGATGGCTCACGGTGGGCGCCGGCGCCATGAGGTAGGCGACACCGTCGATGAGCTCATAGCGCACATCGTCCGGCCAGCCGACATAATCGCCGTAGGTGTGGTAGGCGTGATCTTTGAGCGGGAGGCCCATGCTCGCTTCCTCGATACTGCGACCATTCTCACGCGCAAGCGTCGCAATGTGAAGCCTACCGTCACCCCGGCAGGGATGGCCGGGGTCCCGCTATGCCTTGCCTCCCCGAGATCCTCGAACAGCGCCATCGCGTCGTCGAAGCGCTCGAGGTTCTTGCCCTGATCGGTGTCCCGGAACACTGCCGCGGTCTCTTCGTTCGGGATCTTGATCGCGAACGGGAGCCCAGCATGCCGCAACCCACCCTGGGCCGACAATTTCAGTTAGCTTGGGCTAGATTTCCGTTTCACACCGAGAGGCTGCAAACCCTCATCGACCAAGCCTGCCAGGAGCCGCAACTCGCCACCGGATAAACTTGACGCATTTGCATCGGATTTCATGATGCAAGTACTCTAGCAACGGAGCGCCAGCGAGCGCGATTTATTGGCGGCATGAAGTAGGCGGCGAATGAGACACATCTTAACGACCGGATGCGCCAGGACTGACTGGCATTGCCCTTATATCGCGCGCGGCGGGATCCCCGGGCTGAACCGATGCCTGGTGTGCAGCACCATCCTCATCGAGCACGCCGATAGGCCGGGACCCGTGCTGCGCCAAGCGGTCTGAGCGGTTACGTTTAATTGTCCTTTACGCCGGACGGCCTACCGTGTCCCACGAGCCCCCCTGCTGCGAAACCGCGGGTATGCCGCCCAGCGATGCCCTGAGGCTTGCCGTTCAACTGCACGAGAATCTGCACGCCCAGATCCGGACCGCGGACGAGAAGATCCGCGCGCTTTTCGCCGGCTCGGCGATATTCGTCGCTGCGCTGACCTTGACCGGCCAACAAGCGCTACCCAATCTATGGACCGCCGGTCCAGGCGGCCCGACGCGGCTCCCCTATATCGCCTACGCAGTGCTATTGGCCACGCTCGCATTTTCCTTGATCTCGGCGGTCGTGGCTTTGCGCCCGCGGGTGACGAATCACGGCGTCTCTGAGACCTCGCTCTTTTATTTCGCCGACATCTGCGGCATGACGCCCGGGGACTATGTGCACGATTTCACGCGCCTGTCGGAACCGGACGCGTTGCGGCAGATCCTCCAGCTGGTGCACGCGAACGCCAAGATCGTGCGCGCGAAATACCGGTGGACACGGCGCGCGGCCACGGGCTTCGCCACGGCGACGATCGTTTGGGTGGCGGTCCAGCTCTCCGTTTGGTTCGCCTAGACTCGCAGTGGGCGCCCCCGCGCTCGAAGGCAATCGTTCGACGCCGATTCGCGCCCGCCCAAACCGCCCGATAGCGACCTGGGGCGGCCCTGAGGCGATGCACATTCCAACGCGATGCGTGCATGTCCTGCGCGCTGCGGGGCGTTATCGATCGACCGGATCCCCCGGTTGAGGGATAGTCGAAGGCATGGCTAGAATGGGAAAATCCCAAGGGCACCTGAGGGGCTACTGATGGCACTCGCACTGCGTGATCATACCTACCACACCTACACGGACTACCTGGTCTGGCCGGAGGATGTCCGCTACGAGCTGGTCGACGGCATGGCCTATCTCATGGCCCCGGCGCCAACCCTTGAGCACCAGGACATCGCCGGGGAGATCTACTTCCAACTTCGGCGCGCCTTGGAGGGCCACTCCTGCCGCGCCTTCATCGCACCGCTGGACGTCCGTCTACCCAAGGGGGAGGCCCTCGATGAACAGGTCGACACGGTGCTGCAGCCGGATGTGTTGGTCGTGTGCGATGCCGGGAAGTTGGATCGACGCGGCGTGCGCGGCGCCCCGGATTTCGTGGTCGAGGTGCTCTCGCCCGCTACCGCGGGCCACGATTACCTGCTCAAGCGCCGCGCCTACGAGCGTGCCGGTGTCAGGGAATACTGGCTCGTGCACCCGACCGATCGGATGCTCACCTGCTACCGCCTGGTGGACGGCCGGTACGGCGAGCCCGCGATGCAGGAATTGGGGGGAACGACCCCGATTAGCGCGTTGCCGGGAGTGGTGATCGCGTGGGACGAGCTGGTATCGCGCCTGCCTGAACCGGATCTTTGAGGGCCTACCTGCCCGGCTCGCGTGCATGTAGCGGCAGCGGAATCCGTAATACGCCAGTCCCGGATGTCACTTTGTTCTATCCGGGCTACTTGCTACTTGGTAAGCCGTCCTGAGTTATCCTGAGAAGCATCAAGCAGAGGAATAATCCCGATGGGTTCGCCGCGGCCTTGCAGGGAGAAACCTCCTGCGCACGACCGAGCGAGCACGAACCGTCATGCGATTGCGCTACACTCGCGCCGATGCCGTCGATCATCTCCATCTCGAACCTGACCAAGACCTATGCTTCCGGCCTTCAAGCGCTGAAAGGCATCGACCTCGAGGTCCGTAAGGGTGAAATCTTCGCCCTGCTGGGCCCCAACGGCGCGGGCAAGACCACGCTGATCAATATCGTCTGCGGGATCGTCACACCGACCCGAGGGAGGGTGCTCGCAGACGGCCATGACATCGTGCGCGACTACCGTGCCGCGCGCTCCAAGATCGGCCTGGTACCGCAGGAGCTGACCACCGACACCTTCGAGACGGTGCGGGCGACGGTGAGCTTCAGCCGGGGGCTGTTCGGGCGCGCGGCAAACCCCGCGCTCATCGAGAAGGTCCTGCGCGACCTGTCATTATGGGACAAACGCAAGGACACGATCATGACGCTGTCGGGCGGCATGAAGCGGCGGGTAATGATCGCCAAGGCCTTGTCGCACGAGCCGCAGATCCTGTTCCTTGATGAACCGACGGCGGGCGTGGACGTGGAGTTGCGCCGGGACATGTGGGCGTTGGTGCGGGGCCTGCGCGAGAACGGCGTGACCATCATCCTGACCACCCATTACATCGACGAGGCCGAGGAGATGGCCGACCGAATCGGGGTGATCAACAAGGGCGAGCTGATCGTGGTGGAAGAGAAGACCGGGCTGATGAAGAAGCTCGGCAAGAAACAGTTGACGCTCCATCTGCAAGAGCCGATGGCGGCGATCCCCGTTGAGCTGGGCGAGTGGCGGCTCACCCTGAAAGCGGAGGGGCAGGAGCTGGAATACTGCTTCGACGCCAACGAGGAACACTCGGGGATCCCGCCGCTGCTCAAGCGGATGAGCGATCTGGGGATCGGGTTCAAGGACCTGAACACCAGCCAGAGCTCGCTGGAGGACATCTTCGTCAGCCTAGTCAGCGACCGCGTGCGGGGGCAGCCATGAGCGGACTCACATTCAATCGTTACGGCGTCTGGGCCATCTACCGGTTCGAGATGGCCAGGTTCATGCGCACGGTCTGGCAGAGCCTGGTAACGCCGGTGATCACGACCTCACTCTATTTCGTGGTCTTCGGCGCGGCGATCGGCTCGCGCATCAGCGAGGTGGGCGGCGTCGCCTATGGCGCCTTCATCGTGCCCGGTCTCATCATGCTGTCGCTGTTCACCGAGAGCATCTTCAACGCGTCCTTCGGCATCCATTTCCCCAAGTTCACGGGCACGATCTACGAGCTCCTGTCCGCGCCGGTGTCCCCCTTGGAGATCGTCCTCGCGTACGTCGGGGCGGCGGCGACCAAGTCCATCCTCCTCGGTCTCATCATCCTGGCCACGGCCAGCCTGTTCGTGCCGATCACGATCCTGCATCCGGTGTGGATGGCCGCGTTTCTGGCGCTGACGGCAACGACGTTCAGCCTGTTCGGCTTCATCATCGGCATCTGGGCGAAGGGCTTCGAGCAGTTGCAGGTCATCCCCATGCTGGTCGTAACGCCCCTGACCGTCCTGGGCGGCGCCTTCTATTCCATCGACATGCTCTTTCCGGCGTGGCGCAGCTTCAGCCTGTTCAACCCGGTGGTATATCTCATCAGCGGCTTCCGCTGGAGCTTCTATGGCGCCTCGGACGTCGGCGTCGGTC
>JBOIDW010000420.1:0-12976 GCA_050740655.1 Gammaproteobacteria bacterium
TTGCGCATGGCCGCATAGGCCGCGTCTTCCTCCAGTCTGCGCTGCTTCATCAGGATCCCCTTGGCACGTTCGATGGTCTTGCGTTCCGCGAGGGCGTTTCGGGCCTCTGCCAGCGCCCGCCGCAGGGTCTGATGTTCCTTGAAGCGGGCCATGGCCACCTCCACTATCGGGATGACACGCCCGGCACGGAGCCCATCGACGACGTAGGCGCTGATCCCGGCATGTACCGCGGCTTCGATCATGTGGCTCTCACCGTCGTTCGAGAACATCACGATCGGCCGCGGGTGATCGCGGTCGATCGCCTGCATGGCCTCCAGCGTATCGCTATCGGGCGAGTCGACATCGACGATGAGCACGTCGGGTTGCAGGCTTACAAGCTGTCCGTGCAGATCCGCGCGGTCCATCAGGCTCGCAACGACCTCGTGGCCGTGGGCCTGGAGTGAGCGCTGTATCATGAGCGCCCGCTCCGGGGATACACCGATCACCATCGCGCGGAGCCGTTGGGCCGAATCGCTCATGGCACTTCGATCCGCGACCGCCACCGGGGTGCAGGCCCCGTTAAAACTTGAACTGCACGTAAGCCCAAACCTTCTCCAGATCGAAGGCCTGCCCCGAGATGCTGTTGCGGGCGCGGTTCTGCGCGTCGCCGGAAGCGTCATAGTTGGCGTACTTGGCCCCGACCAGGAAATTGTTGAAGACGGGCCGCTCCAGCACCAGATCCCATTCCGTGCCGTAGTCGTAGTCGTCGTTGTTGGCCGAGAAGTCGTGCCACATGGCGATGAAGTTGGCGCCCAGCGCCTTGACGTTCAAGGTGACGAACAGGTCTTCGATACCATCGGCAGGCGTGACCAGGAAGCGGTCCGCCCAGCCCTGGAACGCGTGGTTCGTGCCGAGGGGCGTCTGAAACGCACGCCCGACGCGTCCGCCGCAGCAACCGACCACGAGTTCACCCCCGTCCCCTTCCAACACCTCGTAGCTGCCCTTGACGGTGACCGCCTCGACCGGACTGTCGATAAGGTTATAGGTCCCTCCGAGCTCGCCCAGATAATAGTTGACATCGATGTCGGCGGGGTTCTCGGCATAATCCATCTGATGCGCGTACTCCGCCGTGTACAGTATGGATACCGGATAACGGATGAGGTCATAGCTGCCCTGGAAGCGCAGGCCCAGGGTAGTCGTGGAGAATCCTTCCGAGGTCAAGCTTTCGAAGTCCAATAAATAGGCGTAGGGCTCGAATTTCCCGTATGCGAAACCGCTGTAGACGGCATTGATGAAGTGGCTGTCCATACGAAAGTCGCTGCGATCGGGCAGCGAGTTCTCGCCGCTGAAGATGCGGTTGGTATTCCACACGTAGGCATAGTCCAGCACCGTTGCGGGCAGGTATTCATTGGTTACCCGCACGCCGTCGAAGCTTTGCCAGTTCTGACGCCACAGGATATTGCCGATATAGCGATGCAGCGGCGCCTGGCGATGCTCGATCTCCTGGCGTCCGGCCTTGAGCGTCGTATAAGGGAGCCCCACGTAGCGCAGGTTCGCCTGGTTGACCTCGGTGCTCTCGGGATCGACCACCAAGGCGTGATCGAAGACACCGTTCGAGCCCCCGTCGTTATAAGCATCGTCGCCGACCACCCGCACGTCCTCGAACTGGACGTAAGCACCGAAGTCGTAAAAGAGCCCCGTGCTGTACCCCAAAGCGGTGCGCAGGGTCGAGGCGTGGGCGTCTTTGAGCGAGATGCCGCTGAGCAGCGGCGGCGGACCGGGGATGATACGCGGCTGATCGTCGTCCACAAACTCAAAGCGATAGCGCAAATACAGATCGACCTTTCCGCCCTTGATCGCGTCCACCAGATTGTCCCCGGCCACAGAGTACCCCGCGTAAGCCAGCAGGCAGGCCAGTACAGCAGTTGATAATTTCGGTCGAACGGCACGAGTCATAACACACTTCCTTATCTGTTGATTAAACGAATACGGAACGGCGTCATTGCCGGTGTGTTTGACCGCGCCTTTACGGTCGATCACCCGTCCCGCGACGACGCACACGCCATCGGCGAATACGGGTTCGTTGAGTTAGATGGCAAGAACAGGGCCACGTGTTCAGACGCGTGAAATACGGCGGTATCTCCGATGGAACGGGCTTTCATTCTTGCGCATGCCGCCGCGCGGCTGCACCAAGCTTGGGAAACCGAGCTCACGGATGTACCAGCTTAGTGCAGGCATCTTACACGGCGTTCCAACCGGTCCTGAATCAGGTTTGCTCCGTCTTGTGCACCTTGAGATGCAGCCGGCCGGTCCGATCGGGTGCGAAATCGATGCTCACTTGCACCGGCGGTGTGCAACGGGTATAGAATGCCGCTCCACAACCGTATTGCACCAGCGGTAAAAGGGCTACGGTCAGCCATGACAGGTGACTCCGATAATCCGCGTGGCTTTAAGCAGGTATGTGAATTGCTCATGGTATCCGCAAGCCCATTGCATCGATCCCGCCGGCACCGCATGCATCACCCTCGCAGTTGATATCATGTCCATCGACTGGGAACAGTATGACGCCGGCCGCTGCCACGACGAGCTGATCGGGCCTTCGGGGGCCCCGCGCGCCGCGGCCGGAGCGCTGTGCCGTTATCTGTCCTCGCTTACCCACGGCGAACTGGAGGAACGCAAGAGCGCCGCGGAGCTGGCCATCCTGACCATGGGCATCACCTTCACGGTCTATACCGAAGAGGGCGGGAGCCTCGATCGGGCCTGGCCCTTCGACATCATCCCGCGCGTTCTATCGGCGCAGGAATGGCGGCGTACGGAGGCCGGACTCAAGCAGCGGGTGCGGGCACTCAATCACTTTATAGACGATATCTATCACGAGGGCCGCATCGTCAAGGACGGCGTTTTCCCCGCCGATGTGCTCGCCCACTCCGCGAACTTCCGCACGGAGTGTCTCGGCGTCAGCCCGCCGCACGGCGTGTGGGCGCATGTCTGCGGCAGCGATCTGGTGCGCGACCGGGACGGCATCTTGTATGTGCTGGAGGACAATCTGCGCATCCCCTCGGGGGTTTCCTACATGCTGGAGAACCGCCTGGTTACCAAGCGCGTGTTTCCGGATATCTTCGAGTATTGCAGCATCCGTCCAATCGACGACTACCCGGCCCAGCTCTTCGACACGCTGGCCTCGCTGTCCCCCCGCGCGGGGGAGCCGCCGACCATCGTGGTACTGACCCCGGGGATTTACAACTCGGCCTACTTCGAGCACGCTTACCTCGCCCAGCAAATGGGTGTCGAGCTGGTCGAAGGCGGCGATCTCGCGGTCGGCGACGACGATTGTGTCTACATGCGCACCGTCGAGGGCTGGTCGCGGGTCGACGTGATCTACCGGCGCATCGACGACCTCTATCTGGACCCGGCGGCGTTCGGCACGGATTCGGTGCTGGGCGTGCCGGGGCTTATACGCGCCTGGACGCGAGGCCGCGTGGCGCTGGCGAACGCACCGGGCGCGGGGGTGGCCGATGATAAGGTGGTCTACGCCTTCGTGCCGCGCTTCATCCAATACTATCTCGGCGAGGATCCCCTCCTCCCCAACGTGCCGACGTATCTCTGTATGTACGAGCAGGATCGAGCCTATGTGCTCGGCAACCTGGACCAGCTGGTAGTGAAACCGGCCAACGAGTCGGGCGGCTACGGTATGCTGATAGGCCCCCACGCCACGGCGACCCAGCGCGCGCAGTTCGCGCGCCTCATCGCTCACGACCCGCGCAACTACATAGCCCAACCGACGCTCTCGCTCTCTACGGTGCCGACGCTGTGCGAGGCGGGGCTCGAGCCCCGGCACGTAGACCTCCGGCCGTTCATATTGTCGGGCGGCGACAGCTATGTGACGATGGGCGGACTGACCCGCGTCGCGCTGCGCAAAGGCTCGCTGGTGGTGAATTCCTCGCAAGGCGGGGGCAGCAAGGATACCTGGGTCATTGACGGAGTAGAAGCTTAACCGTGTTATCTCGCGTAGCCGAGCGGCTGTACTGGACCGGGCGCTATCTCGAGCGCGCCGAAGATACGGCGCGCATCATCAACGTCCATTCCAACCTGCTCCTGGACTTGCCGAAGGGAATGACTCTCGGTTGGGCGCCCTTGATCGCCCTATTCGGAAACGCCGAGGCCTACGCCAGGCTGCACGCGGAAGCGGACGAGCATAGCGCGATGCGGTTCATGCTCGCCGAGTACGGCAACCCGAGCTCGATCCTTTCCTCCCTGCATCAGGCGCGCGAAAACCTGCGCACGTCCCGCGACGTCGTACCGCGCGAAGCCTGGGAGAAACTCAATCAGATCTATCAATATGTCAAGCTTCAGGCCGAACACGGTGTCGCCCGTCACGCTCGTTACGAGTTTCTCACCCGCGTCATAGACGGCTGCCAGCTCATCGTCGGCCTGTTCTCGGGCACGATGAGCCGTGATCAGGCCTATGATTTTCTGCGCGTCGGCCGCAATCTGGAACGCGCCGACATGACCAGCCGGATCATCGACGTGCGCTCGGCCGACCTGCTGGTCGGCCATACCGCCGATCTCACCCCATTTGCAACCATCCAGTGGATGAGCGTGCTCAAATCCTTGTCGGCCCACCAGATGTATCGCCGTCATGTGCACGTGCGCGTGCGCGGCCCGGAGGTGCTGAGCTTTCTCCTGAAGGACCCGCACTTCCCGCGCTCGGTGGTCCACTGCCTGGGCGAGGTACAGCAAAGCCTCGGAAATCTCGTGCGCAACGAGGTCCCGAGGCGGCACGCAATCCGGCTCAAGCGCCACGTGCAGCACGTCGATCTTCAGGACCTGCTCCGGGAGGGACTGCACGAATTCATAGACCGGCTGCAGATCGGGCTGGGGCGTCTGCACGAGCGCATACAGATGACCTATTTCCTCAACCGGGCCCCGGCGCCTCGATCGAGATCCATCGCCGCGTGAGGCGAGCGTCCTGCGCCGGCAGGATCATCCTCTCACGGAGTATTGGCGGGTTCCAGTGGAATAGAGGTCCGTCATGGCCATACGCGTCGCGCTGAATCACAAGACCGACTACCGCTACGATCGCCGCGTGCAGTTGTGGCCGCACGTGATCCGCCTGCGCCCCGCGCCGCATACGCGCATCCCAATCGAGTCCTATTCGCTCCGGGTCCGCCCCGAGCAGCATTTCATCAACTGGCAGCAGGACCCCTTCGGCAATTATCTCGCGCGCCTGGTGTTTCCCGAGCCGACTCGGGCGCTCTCGATCGAGGTGGATCTGGTAGCCGTAATGACGGTCATCAACCCCTTCGATTTCTTTCTTGAAGAGCAGGCCCAGCACTATCCCTACGCCTATGACGCCCAACTCTCGAAGGGACTCGTCCCCTATCTCGAGATCGAGGAGAGCGGGCCGCGTCTGAGCGCATGGCTCAGCGCAGTTGACCGGTCCCCGCAAAAAACCGTCGACTTCCTGGTGGCGCTGAATCGGCGTGTGTGTGGGGACGTGAAGTATAACGCGCGCATGGCGCCCGGCGTGCAGAGCTGCGAGGAAACGCTGTCCCGGGCGCTCGGTTCCTGCCGGGACTCGGGGTGGCTGCTGGTGCAGATCCTCCGGCACCTCGGATACGCCGCCCGTTTCGTCTCCGGTTACCTGGTGCAGCTCACCCCCGGCGTACCGGCGCTGGAAGGACCCTCCGGTCCCGAGCGAGATCTTACCGATCTGCATGCCTGGGCCGAGGTCTACGTGCCAGGCGCCGGCTGGATCGGGCTGGATCCGACCTCGGGACTATTCGCGGGCGAAGGACATATTCCGCTCGCCTGCGCCCCGGACCCCGTGAGCGCGGCCCCGGTCTCCGGCCTGACCGACGCATGCGAGGTCGAGTTCAGTCATTGCAACACGGTAGTTCGTATCCACGAGCAGCCACGGGTCACCAAGCCGTAATGCGGATGATCAGTGGGCCGCGATTACGGCCGCCCGAGATCGCGGGCCTCGGCCACTTCTTCCCGGCGGGGCATGCGCCGGGACCCATGCAGCCGCCGCGCGAGGAGATCAACCCCGAGTATCCGTACACCCTCGATCTCCGGCGCTTACCGGACTGAGGGTCCGCGCGATTCCCTCCAATCGTTAGCCCGTGAAAACCCCGGCCGCGTCCGGTTGCCGCCCCCGTTTCTTCCGCGTACCCTTGCACCCTATTTGAGCATACGGGCGTGGAATGACGATGACCTACGGCGTCGCGATCCTGCTGGATGCGGGGATGATCTTCGCCTCCGACTCGCGCACCAAGGCCGGCGTGGACAGCGTCGGTACGTTCCGCAAGATGAAGGTGTTCGCGGTGGACGGGGACCGCGTCATCGTCGTGCTGACCTCGGGCAATCTGTCGATCACGCAGGGCGTGCTGAACCGGTTGGAGCAAGGCAAGACGGCGGCCGGCGGAGAGACCCTATGGAATATAGGCTCGCTGTTCGACGCCGCCCAACTCCTGGGCGATGCGTTGCGCGAGGTCCGGCAACGGGACGCTCCCCACCTCGTGCAGAACAACGTGGACGCATCCGCCTCGTTCCTGATTGGCGGGCAGTTGCAGGGCGAGCGGCAGCGCTTGTTTCTCGTCTATTCGGAGGGGAACTGCATCGAAGCCACGCCCGAGACGCCGTATTTTCAGGCGGGACCGCATGCCGTGGAAACGGACAAATCGTACGATCCACTCCACATAGGAGCGCTCGCTGTGTATGGAGTAGTGGTAGAGACGGAGCACCTTGCGGACTTCATCGAGGAGTCTTGGTTGTTGACTTCGCGTCGCGTCAGGCATATTAAGGTCGCTGTCATGGCGGCCTGAGATTGCTGATAATGGGCATTGGGCGAAACTGCCTGAAAACCCTACCAATATCGCATTATCAGGGCAAAGTGACTGGTTAATCAATGGTTAGCATTTTCTCGGAGGAGTCAATGGGAACCTGTAAGTTTTGCGGAAAGCCAGCCGGCCTTCTCCGCAGCAAGCACGCCGAGTGTGACCAGCAATTCGAAAGGGGTAAGGAAGAAATTCTCGCTGCCATCTCTCAGGCTGCAACAGGGGCGGGTGCAGTGGACGGGTTGCCTGCTCGCATCACGACCATCGCACAGCGGTCCTTCGTTCCTGATTCAGAACAGCGTGGGCTAATCGTGCGCGGCTGGGCCGGCACCGTTGATAAGTTTCTGGAAGACGGGGTCTTGGATGAATCGGAAGAGAAGCGCCTCATGGAATTGAAAGAGCGCTTTTCCCTGTCGCAAGCTGAGCTTGATGCATCGGGCGCACTCACAAGAGTTACAAAAGCCGCGGTGCTCCGTGATGTGTTGAATGGGGTAATACCTCAGCGCATGACTGTAAGCGATGGCCTTCCGATCAACCTTCAGAAAGGAGAACAAGTTGTTTGGGTGTTTCCCAGCTCCGATTACCTCGAAGACAAGACGCGGCGCCAGTATGTAGGCGGCTCGCAAGGTGTAAGCATCCGCGTGATGAAGGGCGTGTACTACCGTGTGGGCGCCTTCAAGGGCGAGGCAATTGATCGAACAGTGCGGGTGCTCATTGACACCGGGCTCGTCGCCGTAACGAACAAGCATATCTATTTTGTGGGCTCCGCTAAAAGCACCCGCCTTCCCTATGCCAAGATCGTTTCGTTCCAGCCCTTCAATGACGGAGTGGGTGTCATCCGTGATGCTTCATCCGCAAAGCCGCAGATATTTGTCACTGGGGACGGATGGTTTACTTACAACCTTGTCACGAATCTCGCCAAAATGTAGCAAATGAAAATGCTAACCATGTGTTCCAGCCGACGATCCTCGCTTCGCTCGGCCCGCAGCTGAACACCGCGTTATGTGGCTTGGGGCGAACCATGAATGAAGCTCTCCTTTGGCTGATACTGCTTGCTACCGCCGTGACTGCAGTCTTGGTGGCCGTCCTGCTGGTCCGTACGCCAAAGGCTTCCGAGGGCGCTGGGAAGGAAGTACGCGACGAGCTGCGAACGAGCAGGGAGGAAGCGCGGAGTGCAGGAAGGGAACTTCGTGAAGAAGTGTCAGGCGGCCTGAAATCGACCAACGATGTGCTGTCCAAGACTCTGGAGAGCATAGGCAAGATTCAGCAGACTCAGCTTGAAGGTATGACGAAGCAGTTGAAGGAACTCACCGACTCCAACCAGGGCGCGCTGGATCGCATTCGTGGCACCTTTGACTCTCGTGTCAAGGAGCTTCAGGAGAGTAACGAGAAGAAGCTCGACGAAATGCGTAAGACCGTGGATGAGAAGCTGCACGATACTCTTGAGAAACGGCTCGGAGAATCGTTCAAACTCGTGAGTGATAAGTTGGAGGCGGTCCACAAGGGTCTCGGAGAGATGCAGAGTCTGGCCACGGGTGTGGGAGACCTCAAGCGTGTTCTCACCAACGTGAAGGCCCGTGGCACGTGGGCCGAGGTTCAGCTAGGAGCAATCTTGGAGCAGATTCTCACCCCCGAGCAGTGGGCAAAGAACGTCTGCGTGAAGGACGAATCGTCGGAGAGAGTCGAGTATGCCATTCGACTGCCGGGTCCGAAGAACGATCCTGGGGCGTGCGTGTGGCTTCCTATTGACTCCAAGTTCCCTCAGGAGGACTACCTTCGCCTACAGGAAGCTGCGGACCGCGCTGATCCTGCCGCAGTTCAGGCAGCTACGGACGCCTTGGCGCGGACAGTTCGAGCAGCTGCGAAGGACATCCACGACAAGTACGTGAACCCGCCCAACACGACCGACTTCGGGATCATGTTCCTCGCTACGGAGGGTCTATATGCGGAGGTGCTTCGGCAGCCGGCCTTCGTCGAGGACCTCCAGCAGCGGCACCGAGTTGTCGCGCACCAAGAGTGGGGTCGCGTCTTGTAATGCCACATTTTTGGCCTAACAAGCCAGTGGAGCTGACGGCCCACAGCGCGCGCTTTTTGGGCTGTTCGCCACATCTTCTCCTGTGGCCGCACCTCACCGGGAGCGGTCTCAAACCCGGCGCGCTGGAGCTTACGGACGACTTCATCGGCTTTGAGCGCCGGCAGGCGGCTCATGCAGCCGTTTCAATTTCAACAACCTCGAACTCGCCCGCCTCATGGCCGGAAGGCAACGATTCACCATGCTTACTTAAGTAAGTGCCATTCAGGCCAGGCCCCCCGATTCAGCGCACCAGCCAGCCGTTCACGGCCTTAAGGTCTGCAACGGAAAGCGTCCCGGCCGCGCGTTTCAGCCGCAGACCGTTCAAGACATAGTCGTAACGCGCCCGGGCATAATCGCGCCGGGCGCGGGACAAGGCGCGTTCGGCGGCCACGACATCGACACCGGTGCGGGTACCGACCTCGAATCCGGCGCTGGTGGACTCGACCGCGGTCCGGGTCGAGACCACGGCCTGCTTCAGGGCCTGCACGCGACTCACCCCGGCGACGACGCCTAGATAGGACTCGCGGGCCTGCCGGTGGGCGGCGCGCTGCGCCGCCTCCATCTGTTGCAGCGCCTGGGTATAGCGGTGGCCTGCCTCGCGGGTGCGGGAATTGACTTGGCCGCCCTCGAAGACCGGGATCGTGAGCTGCAGGCCGATGGCGCTCGCATCGGTCTCGACATTGCCGAAACGCCCGCCCGTGGTGTTAAAGCCATGCCGGCCGACCACGTCCAGCGTAGGATAATGGCCGCTCGTCTGCCGTTGGATCTCCTGGCGGGCGGTCTCGGCCTCGGCGCGTGCGCGTCCCAGGGCCAGATTCTGTTCCTGCGCCTTACGGCTCCAGACCTCGATGTCCGCGGGCGCAGGCCGGAGAAGGGGGATGCCCTCGCGCAGGCGTGAAAATTCGGTGTGATAACGGCCGACTATTTCGCGCAAGGCCTCGTGGGCATTGTCCAGGAGATTGTCTGCCTCGATCTCCTGCGCCACGGCGAGGTCATGACCGGCCTGCGCCTCCTCGACGTCGGTGATGGGCAGCAGGCCGACCCCGAAGCGTTCCCGGGTCTGCTCCAACTGACGTGCCAAGGCGTTCTTCTCGGCCTGGGCAAACTCCAAGCTATCCGCCGCCGCCAGCACGTCGAAGTAACGTTCGCTCAAGCGCACGATGAGGTCTTGCAGCGCGGCATCCAGCTCCAGCTCGGATGCGCGGATGCGGCTGTCGGCCTGCTTGAGCTGGGCGTAGCGATCGTGGTGATAGACGGGCTGGGTGACGTTCAGCGTGTAGCCGCCGCTCAGGAACTCGAACTCCCCGCCCCCGAAGCTCGCGCCACCGCCGTCTGCCGCTGGGGTGATCTCCTGGAATTCTCGCGCCATCTCGGCCTGGATATCGACCTTGGGCAAAAAGGCCTGGGCACGTGCCTGGGGTTTGAGCTCGCGGGTCGCCTCCAGCCCGGACTTGACCGCGAGGTAGGTAGGATCATTCCGTTCGGCCTCCCCGAACAGGGCCATGAGATCGGCGGCTTGGGCCGCGCCGCAGACCCAGATTGCCAATGCCCCCAGCCCGTATCTCAGGCGGGCCATGGGGGCAAGCGCTAGGTGCATGCGTAGGGGAGGGGCCGCGATCCGTGTCGCCGCGCGCGTCGTGGGCTAGAAAACGAAGCGCTTAGGCGTGGGCGCGCCTTGCAACGGCGGCAGATCGGTCTCGAACAGGGCTTCGCTGGCCCAAGCCCTGCGCCCGACGCGGGTGATAAGACGCGCCTCCATCACCGGCGACTCGCCGACGATGACGAATAACCGGCCGCCGACCCGTAGCTGCTCTTGAAATACCTCGCTCAAGATCGGTAGTGAACCGGTGACGGCGATCGCGTCGTAAGGCCCGGCCCGCTCCCAGCCCTCGATGCCGTTAGCCACTTGGATGACGACGTTGCCGATGTCGTGAAGGCGTAGGCGTGCCTCGGCGCGTTGGGCGAATTCGGCGCGGATCTCAACGCTGGTCGCTTGGTTTCCCGAACGCGCCAGGAGGGCCGTCACGTAGCCGCTACCCGTGCCGATCTCCAGAATCTTGTCCGCTGCGCCAATGTCCAGGCTCTGCAGCATGCGCGCCTCGACCCTGGGCGCCATCATCACCTCACCATAGCCCAAGGGGATGCCGGTGTCGGAAAAGGCCAGCCGCCGGTAGGGCTCGGGGACGAAATCCTCGCGGGGCACGGCGCCGATGAGATCGAGGACGCGCTGATCTAGGACCTCCCAGGTCCGGACCTGCTGCTCGATCATGTTGAATCGGGCTTGTTCGAAGTTCATGGCGGGCGGGATGAAAAGAACGGTCGGCCTTCGTTTGAAAAACCAAGCCTTTATTATATAGTTTGCCGGTCTACAGCAGCTAGGGGTGCCGTACCCGGCTTGAGCGGCGGGGCGGCTGAGAGAGACCCTTCGAACCTGATCCGGATCGCGCCGGCGTAGGGAAGCAGCCTATTCCCATCGTCCACTCCGCCGCCGCCATCCTTCGTGTAAGCGAGGTGTACGTGATGAATGCAATACTTGATTCCAGTCCGGCTGCGGACGCGCAACTCGATCCCGGCCTGCTGGGTCCCCTCTCCGGCTCGCGCAAGGTCTACGTGCAGGGTTCCCGGCCCGACCTCCGCGTGCCGATGCGCGCGATCGCGCTAAGCGATACCAAGACCCGCGCCGGGAAGGAATGCAACGCACCGATCCACGTCTACGATACCTCCGGGGCGTATTCCGATCCCGCCCGGCCGGTCGATATTCGCCGCGGCCTGGAGCCGCTGCGGCTGAACTGGATCGAGGCGCGCGGCGACACCGAGCGGTTGGCCCGCTCCAGCTCCGATTATGGCCGGCGCGCGCCGCTCGATCCGCGGCTGTGCTTTCCCGACACCCCCTTGCCACGCCGCGCCAAGCCCGGCCGGGCCGTCACGCAGTTGCATTACGCGCGGCGCGGGGTCGTTACCCCGGAGATGGAGTTCATCGCCATCCGCGAGAATCAGCGCCTGCAAGAGGTGCAGGACGCACGGCTGCGCGCGCGCCACCCGGGCCAGGGCTTCGGCGCCGAGATCCCGGAGGCGATCACGCCCGACTTCGTGCGCGAGGAGGTGGCGCGCGGCCGCGCCATCATCCCGGCCAACGTCAATCACCCCGAGTCGGAGCCGATGGTCATCGGCCGCCGGTTCCTGGTCAAGGTGAACGCCAACATCGGCACCTCGGCGCTCAGCTCGGGCGTGGCCGAGGAGATCGAGAAGATGGTGTGGGCGGCCCGCTGGGGTGCGGATACGGTGATGGACCTCTCCACCGGCATGCACATCCACGAGACTCGCGAGTGGATCATCCGTAACGCCCCGGTGCCGATCGGCACCGTGCCCATCTATCAGGCCTTGGAAAAGGTCGGCGGGCGCCCCGAGCTGCTGACCTGGGAGGTCTATCGGGATACGCTCATCGAACAGGCCGAACAGGGCGTGGACTATTTCACCGTGCACGCCGGGGTGCGGCTCGGATTCGTGCCGTTGACCGCCGGGCGGCTCACCGGGATCGTCTCGCGCGGCGGCTCGATCATGGCGAAGTGGTGTCTGGCCCACCACAGAGAAAGCTTTCTCTACACCCATTTCGAGGCGATCTGCGAGATCCTGCGCGCCTATGACGTGGCCTTCTCGCTCGGCGACGGGCTGCGCCCCGGCTGCATCGCCGACGCCAATGACGCCGCCCAGCTCGCCGAGCTGAAGACCCTGGGCGAGCTGACGCGGATCGCCTGGCGGCACGACGTGCAGGTCATGATCGAAGGTCCGGGACACGTGCCGATGCACCTCATCCGCGAGAACATGCGGCTGGAGCTTGCCGACTGTCACGAGGCGCCGTTCTACACGCTGGGGCCGCTCACCACCGACATCGCGCCCGGCTACGACCACATCACCTCGGCCATCGGCGCGGCCCTCATCGGCTGGTTCGGTACCGCGATGCTGTGTTACGTCACGCCCAAGGAGCACCTCGGCCTGCCCGATAAGCAGGACGTGAAGGATGGCTTGATGGCCTATAAGATCGCCGCCCATGCCGCCGATCTGGCCAAGGGCCACCCGGCCGCCC
>JBOIDW010000421.1:0-3601 GCA_050740655.1 Gammaproteobacteria bacterium
ACGTGACGCTGAACTCCGCGACTTGTATAAGGATCGGTCGAAATTACCGGCAGGTCTCGAAGGCAGACCTTCAGCAAAATCAGGTGTTTTCAGAGGATATCGTACCGGGAGGATACCCGACGCCTCCCGCTTTGGCACCCCGCTTCTGGGCCCTTCCCAAGGTCATCAGGCTCTCAGGCGGCAGCATCGCTGTAAAGTAAAAGCTCTTTCCTGCGCCGGGTGCCTACAGCGATAAAGCGGCTGCCGCCCACTCGACCCGGCTGCATAAACCGCCCCACCGTGTTGTAAGTTGTAATAGGGGTCAATCCCGCAGATGGACGAACTGGGAGCAGGTTAACCGCTGCGCTCGCAGGAACCTCGCGGTCCTTGAGGGGGGACCGTCTTCAATGCCTGGAACTGATCGCGAGGCGTCCGCCGCTCTGTTCATCGCGGCACTCTGCAGCTATCTCTTCTACCTTCTTCACAGCCTTGCTGTGCGGGAGCTTGTTGGCCAAGTATGGCGGCTCAGCCGGAAGTTCATCTTCCCCGCATGAACACGGCTCTCTGGGCGATCTTATCCCTCCTTTTGCCAGTCTTCTCGACCTGGCTGCTTTTTCGGCGGTCACCGCTTCGCTATGATGGCCTGACTGCGCTACTGGCGGGCGTCGTAATCTACATCGTCCTTGTCCTGCTGCCGGTTCAGCTACTCGCCACTCTTGAAATGATGCATCTGATTGCCTCCGTGTCGCTGGCACAGATCGCCCTCGTTGAACTATTCGTTCTCGTAGTGATTCTGACGTATCTCGCGCGTGGGCCGAAGGTGTCCCTGGGCATGCCTGAATCGAGAAACCGCGTAACTACGGCGTTGGCGTATGTCGCCGCGTTACCCACCTCCGTGTCACGGGGCGGCGCGGTCGTGGGGGCGTGTTACGCGGTTTTTCTGGTCAACCTGCTCGTGTCGTATCCCACCGGCACCGACGCCTTGTCCTATCATTTTCCGGTTGCTCTTCGGTGGCTCCAAGAGGGGTCTCTACGCATTCCGGGCTCCAAACAGTGGCAATTCAGCTTGCCGGGAAACGCCGAAGTGCCGATGATGATCCTCTTTGGTACCGGTTGGCAGGCCCTTGCCACTCTGCCCCAGATGCTGGGCGTCGCAGTACTCGCCGCCGGGTCGTACCGGATCGCCATCCGACTCGGTGCAGCCCACGGCGGCGCTGCGGCTGCCGTGGTGATTCTCCTCAGCGTGCCCATGATCACCTTCCAGGCGTTCAGCGGGTACATCGATCTCTTCGGAGCCGCCTTCCTCGTTGCCGCGGTGGCCCTGTTTCTCAGCCGATACGATGGCTTTGATCAGCCGCCGCCGCGGCGGATATTCCTCGCCAGGCTGGGCGTTTGCGGCCTCGCGTGTGGCATCGCGCTCGGCACCAAGCCAACCTATTACGTCTACGCTGCCGCGTTCTGGTCTGCGGCTGTCTGTGTCTTGGGGCTCGAGCGATTCCGGCACCGGATCCCCCTCAAGGCTGTCGCAGCCGTCATGCTGGTGGGACTTGCCATCCCATCGGTCTTTTGGTTCGGGCGGGCCGTCTACGCAACGGGCAACCCGCTCTATCCCCTCCAGGTCGAGGTCATGGGCCACGCAATCTTCGACGGATACACACAAACTCAAATCGGCACTGTCGCCGGCGATTCGCAGTTCGTGCGGTCACGCGCGGAATGGATCATCTACCCCTGGACAGAATGGAAGTATTCCGGATCCAGCTATGGAACGGGGACCGGCTTGGGAGCCGCGTTCGCCGCGTTCGTCCCCTTGGGCCTGGTCATGGCCATTGGCGGCATGGCGCTGCGCAAGGGAAACGGCCGGAAGCCGATGCTCATTTTCACGGCGATTCTATTCGCAATGGGTGTCGTCTGGTGGTTCACCTTGGGCCGTATGCTTCGGTTCGCCATTCCGTTGATCGCCTTCAGCTGTGTAGCGTCAGCACCCCTGCTCGACTACCTCATGAAGCGCAGGCGAACAGCTACCGGTTTATTGCTTGTCCTGTCTCTCGGAACGACGTGCCTCATCTCCAGTTTCCAGCCCGTTCACTCGTTCATGGGACGTGCACGGATCTGGAATTGGACAAGGGCCGTGTACTACGGCGTGCCTGCGATCGTGGACACCTTTCCCAACGGCAGCTGTGTGCTCAACGCCGCAGAATACACGGCCAGTTTTGCCCTCGCCGGGAAGCGGCTTTCGAACAGGGTTATCACCTGGTTCGAGCGACCCTCCGTGCTGACCTCCGAGTTCCTTCAGCAACGAGGTGTGGACTACGTCGTCAAAGCGGGCCCAAAGGATGACGAGGATCGCCTGCTCTCGACCATCGGGGCCAGGCTCATTTTCGACGATGCGAGCGTGCTCCTCGGCGGAGGGGTCAAGAGTCCTTGGAGGATCTGGAAAATCGAGGATGCGCCGAGCCCCGGCACACCCTCACGCGCGCGGCGGTGCTTCGAATGACACTGATCACTGTCACCGCGGGAGTAGGTGTGGCGCTCGCCCTGATGGTGCCGGTTGCGAGCGCCGCCCGGGACATAAGGCCTGACGCAGACCTGTGTGCCGAGATTAGTGCCCTGGCTTCCGGGCAGGAGCTGGTGCTGGCTCCGGGAGAGTATCAAGGGCCGTGCGCCATCCGCCGGGGGGGCGAGCCGGGCGCCCCGCTGGTGATCCGCGGGGCGGACCCGGCCCGGCCGCCCCGGATCCTCTACGACGGCCGGACCACCAACGTGTTCGAGGTCCGGGCCAGCCACGTCGTCATCCGGGGCCTCGAGTTCGGCCCCACCCAGACCGGCGTGGACGCCGTCCGGCTCTTCGCCGCCAACGACGTGGTGGTGGAGGACTGCCGCTTTGGCGGGCTGGGCGGGATCGCCGTGGTGGCCAATCACGCCAGCCTCGACGGTCTCACGGTGCGGCGCAACATCATCAGGGACACGAAGGCCACGGCGATGTACTTCGGCTGCCACAATGGCACGACGTGCATCGTCGGGAGGCTGGTGGTCGAGGGCAACTACATCCGCGGCGTGACGGCGCCGGACCCGGCGATCGGCTACGGGATCGAGGTCAAGCTCAACTCCTCGGCCGTCATCCGCGACAACGTCATCATCGACACCAAGGGGCCCGGCATCATGGTGTTCGGCGCGCGCGAGCTGGCGCGCGGCAGTCTCATCGAGCGCAACGTGGTCATCGGCTCGCGGACCTCCTCGGGCATCGTGGTCGGGGGCGGGCCGGCCGTGGTCCGCAACAATCTCGCGCTGCTGAACGGCGAAGCGGGCGTCGGCCTGGAGGACTACCAGCGTCGCGCGCTGCTGCGTGCTATCACGGTGATCGCCAACACCGTGTACAAGAACGCCGCCGGAGGGATCACGGCGCCCGAGGGCGGGCTGCGCGACGTGGCCATCATCAACAATGCGGCCCATGCGCCGGCCGGCCGGCGCGTGCTGCCTGCCCCCCAGCCGGGGCTCGAGGTGCTGAGCAATGTGGACTGCACCGGGGTGCCGTGCTTCGCCAATCCGGACGGCATGGACTTCTCGCCGTTCCCGGGCTCGCTGCTGACCGGCCGCGGGGTGCTCCGGGGGCAGGGCTCCATGC
>JBOIDW010000422.1:0-10882 GCA_050740655.1 Gammaproteobacteria bacterium
ACGGAGCGGCTGCTGGCCGATTTCTCGGGAGGCGCCGACACCTTACCGCTGCTCGGTTTCGCGCTGGAAAAGCTCTATCACAAGTTCGGGAGCGACGGCGACCTGACGCTGGAAGAATACGAGGGCATCCGTGGCATCCACGAGACGGTGCAGGCCGCGATTTTTCAGGAAGCGATCGATACGGCGCTGCAGGAGCCCTACCGGCCGCCCGTGATCCCCGCCAAGCGTACAGCGCAATACCAGGGACTGCGACGCGCTTTCATTCCGTTCCTCGCCCGGATCAACCCCGAGAACAATGAGCCGATGCGCCAGATGGCGAAGCTGGGCGAGCTGCCCGCTGAGGTTCATCCGCTGGTGGAACGACTGGTGGAAGCGCGTTTACTTTTCCGGGATAAGGACTTCATCGAGGTGGCCCACGAAAGCTTGCTGCGCCGCGGCGGCGGCGCGGTCAGCGGCTGGGTCAAAGCCGGAATCGACGCACTCGGCTTCGGCGCTTGGCTCGCCGCGCTCGTCGGCGCGGCCCTGGCAGCGCTCTGGGCCGGCGTAGGCTATTGGCTCGCGCTGGATTGCGGGCTCAGGCCTCTATGTCGGTGCCAACGTACAGATCGGCCAGGGGGACGGTCACGCCAAGGCTCTCGAATTCCACCGTCTCACCCGGTCCAGAGGCGATGTATAGCCAGTCGCTGCCGCGCTGTCGTCGGTAGATCTCGAGCTGTTGCCTGTCCTGGGCGACCAGGGCGTATTCCTGAAGCGAGGGTAGCCGCCGGTAGGCGGCGAGTTTCTCCCGGCGGTCGATTATTTCGGTGGCGGGTGAAAGGATCTCGACCACCAGCACGGGCTCGGTGACGATCGAGGAATGGTCGGCGGCGACGGCTTGTGAGGCACAGGTCGCCATCACGTCCGGGTAATAGTAGGCGCTGTCATGGGCGACGTGGAGCTTTACGTCGCTCAGGAAGACCTGGCAGGGTCTGCCCGATAACCGCGAGAGCAGCAGCGAGGCCGTATTGAGCGCGATGCGGTTGTGCCGCAGGCTGCCGCCCGCCATAGCATAGGCCTCGCCTGCCAGGTATTCGTGGCGGACCCGCGCGGTCTCCTCGAAGGCCAGATACTCTGCCTCGCTCAGGCTGCGGTGGGCGGCGGGCTGCATGGCGCGATCAAATGTTCGAGCGTCCGATCGAGGTCGGATCCGTATTCGGGCTCAGGCAATTCAAACAAATCATGGCGTAAAAGCCGCGTCGAAAAGAACAATATTTCAATATTCTCTACGGCACGGGTTTCAGGATTTAGGCGGGCTATCATATCTTCTCCGATCTCCTCTGACTCCTGTTCGGCATAGGGAGTACATCGGTTGATATAAAGAATATCCGCCTCGCGATCGTATTTGAAGCTCAGTTTCTCTTCCACACTAACTCTCCTCCGGTCATGCGACTTCATGTGGAGTCGGCGAGGTCCCCTTCATGCCCCCGGCCCGCGCCAAGGCCCGGCGCACCGCTGTAGCGGGGCTGTCCGCGTTCCAGATCGCCGTGACCATGGCGAGGCCATGGGCGCCGCGCGCGTGTGCCTCATCCCAGGATTCGGGGTCTAGCCCGCCCAAGGCATAGACCGGCAGTTCGGCCGCGCGTTGTAGGGTCCCGAAACCCTCCCAGCCGAGACTAGGCGCACCGGGATGGGTACGGGTCGGCAGCACCGGGCCCAACGTGGCGAAATCGGCGCCTACGGCTCGTGCCTGTTTTAGCTCGACCGCATTGTGGCAAGAGGCGCCCACCAGCAGGGCATCGGGTAGTGGGCGGCGGGTGAGTGCGAGCAGACGTGCCGCGGTGAGGTGCACCCCATGGGCGCCCAACCGCTCGGCCTCTTCAGGGCTAGCGTTCAAGACCAGCCGCGCCGCATAGCGCTCGCACATCCATGCCGTGAGCCGCGTCAAGTCTCGCCAACGCCGGCCCTGGTGCTTGGCCCGCAACTGGAACAAGCGCAGCCCGGCGATGAGGCATTCCTCTAAGGTGTTCAGGAATGCATCAAGGTCATCGCCCGGCTCGGGGCTGATGAGATACAGCGGTGGTAGTTGCAGGGCTCGAATAATAGGGCGATCGGCCGCGGGAAATCGATAGGTATCGAGGTGTTCGGGGGCGACCCAGCGCAGTGGCTGACCCTCGCGGCCATAAGGCGCGCCCTCCCATTGGATTACCCGCCGGCAATCCAGGCATACGGAACGGTCGGGATACGCGTGCCGGACCTTGAGGACCGGCCGTTGGTCCCGCACCTCGATGCCGAGTTCCTCGGCCAGCTCGCGGACCAGGGCGGCGGCGCAGTCCTCGCCGGGCTCGATCTTTCCGCCGGGGAACTCCCACAACCCGCCCTGATCCGCCTCCGGCCGCCGCTGTGCAATCAATACCTCGCCGCGTTCGTTGTACAGCAGGCCGACCGCAATGTGCAGCTCGGGTGTCAACTGCTGCGTGCTCAGCTCCGATAGTCGGCGTTGATGTTTACGTAATCGTGCGAGAGGTCGCAGGTCCAGAACGTACTGCCGGACTCACCCCGCCCCAGCGCAATGCGGATCGCGACCTCGCGTCCCGCCAGGGCGTCCCGCCCCTGTTGATCCGTATAACCCGCCGCACGCGCTCCGCGCTCCAGCACCGTACAGTCGTTGATGGCGATCGAGACCGTCCGTGCCTCCAGATCGGGTATCGGTGCGCGCCCGACGGCGGCGGCGATGCGGCCCCAATTCGGATCGGAGGCGAACAACGCGGTCTTGACCAGCGGCGAGCAGGCCACGGTGCGGGCGACGCGCAGGCACTCCGCCTCGCTGCGCCCGCCGCTGACCTCGATGCTGACGAACTTGGTCGCCCCCTCGCCGTCACGCACGATGGCCTGGGCCAGATGGATGCACACGGCGGCGATGGCCTCGCCCACCTCCGCATGGCCGGGCGATTCGGGCGCAGTGATCGCCGGCGCGGCGCTTTGACCGGTCGCGATCAATACGCACGCGTCATTGGTCGAGGTGTCGCCGTCGACGCTGATGCGGTTGAAGCTCCGCGTGACCGCGTCGCCCAGACAGCGCTGTAACAACGGCGCCGCGATCGTCGCGTCGGTGGCGACGAAGGCCAGCAGGGTGGCCATGTCGGGATGGATCATGCCCGCGCCCTTGGCGATGCCCGTCACGTGGACCGTCTGGCCCGCGGCCTGAACCGCGATCGAGCAGGCCTTGGGCACGGTGTCGGTGGTCATGATGGCCCGCGCTGCCGCCTCCCACCCCGAGTCCGACAGCGTCGTGCGCAAGACCGGCAGGGCCCGCTCGATGCGTTCCACCGGCAGGCGCTCGCCGATGACGCCGGTCGAGAACGGCAGCACCTCCTCAGGCGCACAGCCCATGGTTACACCCGTGCGGCGGCAGCTCGATAGGGCGTCCTCGAGGCCCAACTCGCCCATGGCGGCGTTGGCATTGCCGGAGTTGACGAGCAGATAGCGCGGCGGGGTGCGGCCGAGAAGATGGCGGCGCGCGATCGCTACCGGCGCTGCGCAAAAGGCGTTGCGCGTAAACACCGCCGCGCACTGCCCGCCGGCCGCGATCTCGATCAGTACTAGGTCATCGCGGTCATGGCGTTGGATCCCGGCGCAGGTACTGGCGAGGCGCACGCCCGGAATCCGGTACAAGCCCCCGGGCAGGGTGCGGAGCTCATCCATGCTTATTAATTACAAGGGCTCAGCTCAAGCGGCCATGACACTGCTTGAATTTTTTACCCGACCCGCAAGGGCAGGGATCATTACGCCCGATCTTGGGGTGCTGGCGGGTCACGGGCCGGCGTACCGGTTCGGCCGCGGCCTCACCCGCCGGCTCGGCTTCTTGCAGCTCGCTGGGCGGCGGGGCGTGGCTATATTCGACCGGTCCGGTTTGCTGACGTTTGCGCTCGACCGCCTCGACGTCCGATTCGGCCCGCACCTCTACCCGCGACAGGAAGGCAATAACCTCGCGCTTGATCTCCCCCAGCATCACCGCGAACATCTCGAAGGCCTCGCGCTTGTATTCCTGCTTGGGGTTCTTTTGCGCATAGCTGCGCAGATGGATGCCCTGGCGCAGGTGGTCCATGCCCGCCAAGTGCTCCTTCCAGTGCGCGTCAAGGACTTGCAGCATCACGGCCTTCTCGAAGTGGCGCAGGACCTCGGCGCCGGCCGCCTGTTCCTTCTCCACGTAGGCGTTCTCGATCGCCTCGAGTATGCGCTGGCGCAGCCCCTCCTCGTCCAGCTCGCGGTCTTCCTCCAGCCACTGGCCTAGCTTGAGCTCGAGGCCGTAGTCCTTTTCGATCGCCTGCTCCAATCCGGGTACCTTCCACAGCTCGTCGAGGCTCTGCGGCGGGATATAGGTGTCGATCAGGTCGTTGACCACGTCGTGGCGTATGCCCTTGACGTTGTCCTGGATGTCGCTGGCCTCCATCAGCTCATTGCGCATCTCATAGACGACCTTACGTTGGTCGTTGGCGACGTCGTCGTATTCGAGGAGTTGCTTGCGGATATCGAAGTTGCGGCCTTCGACCTTGCGCTGGGCGTTCTCGATGGCGCGCGTGACCCAGGGGTGTTCGATGGCCTCGCCCTCCTGCATGCCGAGCTTTTGCATCAGGCCCGATACGCGCTCGGACGCAAAGATGCGCATGAGGTTGTCCTCCAGCGAGAGAAAGAAGCGGCTCGAGCCGGGGTCGCCCTGGCGTCCGGAGCGTCCCCGCAACTGGTTGTCCACACGCCGCGACTCATGGCGCTCGGTACCGATGACGTGCAAGCCCCCGGCGGCGACCACCCGCTCATGCCGTTCCTGCCACTGCGCGCGGCGCGCGGCGACCGGCGCCGCATCGGCGTCTCCGAGCGCGCGCAGTTCCGCATCCAGGCTGCCACCGAGCACGATGTCGGTGCCGCGGCCCGCCATATTGGTGGCGATGGTGACCGCGGCGGGGCTCCCGGCCTGGGCGACGATCTGCGCCTCTTGCTCGTGGAACTTGGCGTTCAGCACCTGGTGCTCCAGGCCGTCCTTATGCAGCAAACCGGACACCAGCTCGGACATCTCGATCGAGGTGGTACCGACCAGTACCGGCTGCCCGCGGGCGTGGCAATCCTTGATGTCATCCACGATGGCCTGGAACTTCTCCGGCTGCTTGAGATAAACGAGGTCGCCGTTGTCTACCCGGATCATCGGCATATGGGTCGGGATGACCACCACCTCCAGGCCGTAGATCTGCTGGAACTCGAAGGCCTCGGTGTCCGCCGTGCCGGTCATGCCGGAGAGCTTGCCGTACATGCGGAAGTAGTTCTGGAAGGTGATCGAGGCCAAGGTCTGGTTCTCGTTCTGGATGGGCACGCCCTCCTTGGCCTCGACGGCCTGATGCAGTCCTTCCGACCAGCGCCGCCCCGGCATCGTGCGGCCGGTAAACTCGTCGACGATCACCACCTCCTGGTTGCGTACGATGTATTCCACGTCGCGGCTGAACAGGGTATGGGCGCGCAGCGCGGCATGGGCGTGATGCATGAGCCCGATATGCGCCGGGCTGTACAGGCTGTCTTCCTCGCGCAACAATCCGTGCTCGACGAACATCTGCTCGATGCGCTCATGCCCCTGGTCGGTCAGGTGCACTTGGCGCTGCTTTTCATCCACGTAGTAGTCCCCGTCCCCCTCCTCCTCCGGCTGGCGTTCCAGCGCCGGAATAAGCTTATCGATCTTGACGTAGAGGTCGCTGCGGTCCTCGGTCGGCCCGGAGATGATGAGCGGGGTGCGGGCCTCGTCGATGAGGATCGAATCGACCTCATCGACGATCGCGAAACTCAAGCTGCGTTGCAGGCGTTCGTTGGGCGCGAAGGCCATGTTGCTGCGCAGGTAATCGAAGCCGAACTCGTTGTTGGTGCCGTAGGTGATGTCCGCCGCATAGGCGGCCTGGCGCTCGGTATGGCTGATCGTGGGGATGATGACGCCGACGCTGAGACCGAGAAACCGGTAGATACTACCCATCCATTCCGCGTCGCGCCGCGCGAGATAGTCGTTCACGGTGACCACGTGCACGCCTTGTCCGCCCACGGCATTGAGGTAGGCCGCCAGGGTCGCGACCAGGGTCTTGCCCTCGCCGGTGCGCATCTCGGCGATCTTGCCTTGATGCAATACCATGCCGCCGATGAGCTGCACGTCGAAGTGGCGCATCTCCAAGGTGCGCTTCCCGACCTCGCGCACCACGGCAAAGGCCTCCGGCAGCAGCGCGTCCAGGGTCTCGCCGCGGCCGTGGCGTTCGCGAAATTCAACGGTCTTTACCGCCAGCTCGCCGTCGCTCAAGGCGCCGATGGTCCGCTCCAGGGCGTTGATGCGCTGTACCGTCTTGGACATGCCCCGGATCAGCCGCTCGTTGCGGCTACCGAAGACGCTACGGAATATCTTGCCGAAACCGATCGCGGCCATAGAATGTATCGTTTGGACCTCTGGCAATGGGGTAAAGTGGCATGCGCCGCGCGTCGATGCGTGGCGAGCGGCGTTAATCGTTATTGGAGCGTGACTTGAGAGACCGCGCGCGCCGGCCCAAGAGCCTGGCTAAAGTGCTGAATGATAGCGACTCCGGCGTCTTGGGGGAACTATTGGCGCATACCCGGCGGTTGCGGGAAATAGACCAGCGCCTCGCTGCCTGCCTGCCCGCAGATCTTGCACCGCACTGCCGGGTCGCCGATTACCGTGACCGGTCCCTGACCCTCGGAGCCGACTCGCCGCTGTGGGCCAGCCGGCTGAGATTCGGTGTGCCGGTCATCCAGGCGGCACTGGGCCTCGACAGCCGTTGCAGCGTGCGCGTGCGGGTCCTCATCCCGGTCACGGACCCGCAGCAGCGGCGACGGCCGCGACCGTCAATATCCTCCGCGAGTCGCGCGTGGCTGCGGCACACCGCGGAGCTGACCGAGGACGCGGCGCTGCGCGCCGCCTGGCTCAAGCTCGCCGGTCGCGGGTATCGTCCGTAAGGTCAGCGGCAGCCTATCGAACTCGATCGGGAACCCCATCTTGGTTTACGTCCTGAACACCGAGTTGGTCTCACCGGACGGAGTACGGATAAGCATGCCGAAGTGCAATGAGTGACGGGGAAGACGTCCGTCGCATCGCAGGAGACAGGAAATACTGTCCGTGACCAGATGCGCTGCACTCGGACTATGAGTAAACGCTTCTGTTGACGCTTCTGCGGTTGTCGCCATGCAGGCAAAAGACCTAAAACATCGGATCCTCGTTCTGGTCGTTATGCTGATGCTGGCTTTCGTGGGCTGGGAGTCTAGGCACTCGATCATGGGCGTGGCCCGCAGCCTCGCCCTTCCGAAGGTCGAACCGCCGCCCGCGGGGACTATTCGCTTCGCGGCGATCGGCGACTACGGTTCGGGCAGCTACACGGAAAGAGACGTGGCCCTGGTGATCGACAGTTGGAAACCCGACTTCGTGATAACGCTCGGGGACAACTGCTACACGGAAGGGGGCGCCGACGCCATCGATGGGACTATCGGGCGCTACTATCACAGCTACATTTCACCCTACCAGGGGAGCTTCGGTCCGGGCGCGATGGCAAATCGTTTCTTCCCGATCCCCGGACACCGGGACTGGGACCATGCCTTGCTACAGCCCTATCTCGATTACTTCACCCTACCCGGCAACGAGCGATACTACGATGTCGGTAGGGGCCCGGTACATCTCTTCATGCTCGATACCGACGAGCGCGAGCCGGACGGGGCCACCCCCACCTCGATCCAGGGCCGTTGGCTGGAGCAGGCACTTGCGCGATCGGCCGCACCTTGGAAACTCGTCCTCGCGCATCACGCGCCCTATACCTCTCACCAGGTCGAAGACATCGAGCGCATGCGCTGGCCTTTCAAGGACTGGGGGGCCGATGCCGTACTATCCGGCTACTACCACGTCTACGAGCGGCTGCTGGTGGACGGCCTGCCGTATTTCGTCAACGGCGCCGGCGGATCGTGGGTCTCCAATTTCGGCGCGATCGACGCCCACAGCCAGTTCCGCTATAACGAGGACTACGGTGCGATGCTGGTCGATGCCAGCGAAACGCGGATCAAGTTCCGGTTCGTCAATCGCGGCGGGAAGATAATCGATGAGTATTTGCTGACGAAGGATCGGGCGGGAGCGAACCCGACCGGTGTACCGGAAGGGAGCGGGGCCACTCCGCGATAGCCGGACGAGTGCTCGGCTGTACTCCGCTTCCCCGGCGGTTGCCAGAAGATTAAGTCGCCCCCAGTTCCAGAAAGCCTTCAACGGGTACGGTAACAGCCCGTTTGGGTTTCTTGCCATGTTTGTGAATGGCCTCAAATTCGGCTTCGATCTTTTTCAGGACTTTGGCCTGCAAGTAAGCCTCCCCACAATAGGCGCATTGCGTGCACGGGACATCGTCAACGATTAGGTACTGGCCGTCCCGCTTGTAGGTGTATTGAATGGTGGCCTCGACGAGATGCTGATTGCCACAGAAGCTGCATGCGTTCATCGCCTTATCCTCTCTCATACGGATTAATGAACCGGGGCGGTGTCGGGATATAGACCGTAATAATCACCATGTCTTCCGCCCGCCTGCCACAAACAATGTGAATCGGCTTACCCGAGTTTGAAAAGCCAACGACCAAGCAGCTTGCGCCACGCCCTGTATCCGGATAATGCTCAAGAATGCGTCCGCTTAGGAGCGCCTCTTCCACGTCGAGCAGACTGAGGTTGTCGTTTTGACGCTCCTGATCACCGTGGAGGGAATAATAATACTCTTCCGCGGCAATTTTACCTTTTATCCATTCAACGGCCGGCATTTATTCTCAGGTGTTCATTGTCTAGGAAACCGAATCTTACCTCATCACCTAACAACCAGCAGGAGTAGCAGGCATAGGTGGCCCTGCGCGCACGCGGACTATTCGCCCGGTTCCCGATTACCGCCTTGGGTTTGCGCCACGGCAGTACCGGCCAAGTCGTTTTGATACAGTTTTGATACAGACCGATCTGGACGTAACGGCCCCGAAGGGAGATACTATCAAGCCGACTCGTAACCTACCCATGTCGGCGATCGCACAACTCTTCCGCCAGCTTACCCACGGCGTCTACGTTGTGGGCGTCGTCCACGGCAGCGAGCGCAATGCCTTTACCGCCGCCTGGGTAATGCAGGTGTCTTTCGATCCTCTACTGCTCGCGCTCAGTATCCATCCGCAGCACGCCTCGTATCGCCTCTTGATCGCGGGCGGGGCATTCTCCGTCAATGTACTGCGCGCGGATCAGCGGGAGCTCGCCGCGCGGTTCGGTCAACCACGGACCGCGAACAAACTGGAAGGCGTCGATTGGTCACCAAAGCGCACCGGCGCACCGGTCTTGGCGGAATGCCTGGCCTATTTCGAGTGCGTGGTTACGGCGCGGTACGCTGCCGGCGATCATGCGATCGTCATCGGCCGGGTCGTTGACGGCGGCCTACTGAACCCAGGCGTTCCCCCCATGCACTATCGCGACACCGGGGATCTGGATGGTAGCAGCCGCTTGTTCCCGGAAGCTTTTTAAACGGTTCGTGTTCCGATCCGCAGGCCCTGCTCGACGAATTCGGCAGGTCTATCTCGCGCGGCCGGCCGCCGCGCTGACACCGGCGAACAGAGCGGCGCAAGGGCTTCGGCCGATGCGCTTAACGAACGCTTCGGCGTCCATGCCCACATGGCGAGAGCCAAGTGCCGGGGTAACCCGCCGCAGGAGGGCCGTTTACGGACCAACGTGGCCGCACGGGAATCGACACGCGAGCCCGCCGGGCACGATGATATTCCACCGGAACGGCAGCAGCGATACCCGGCCGATGAACGAAACCGTCTTCTGCCGGCGGGGCCGAGTACACGTCGCCTGGGTTAGCCGCACAGTGACGTAATCCGGGGAAAAGGCCATCTTCCCCGGGATTCGCTGCGCTCAACCCATTAGGCTACATGGCGGTGCTAATCGTCTACACAGGATTCATTCGGTGCAACCCGTTTCACGGTTCCGCCCTACACGAGCGGCCTGATACACCGGTTTTCTTGGTGGGGACACCTACAAGGCTGACCCCTTACGCCAAAGAAGCTATCGGCGCATCGGCGCTTGCTAGTACCGGCGTCCTCCGCCTCCATAGCCACCGCGTTTATCTCCCCCACCTCCGCCGTAGCCACCCGGACCACGGCCACCACCGGCTTCCTTGGGGCGGGCCTCATTGACCGTTACGGTCCGGCCGTCCATCTCCTTACCGTTGAGGGCGGCGATGGCCGCCTTCGCTTCCTGGTCGCTGCCCATCTCCACAAAGCCGAACCCTTTGGACTGCCCGGTGCTGCGATCCGTGATCACCTCGGCGGAACGTACCGTACCATGAGCCGAGAACAGCCGTTCCAGATCACTGCTGCGGATGCCGTAACCCATGTTGCCAACGTATAACTTCATTCCCATATAGTAACTCCTCAGAAAACCGTCATGCGGTACCACGCCCCCTATGAGCTGGCTCAGACGGAATAAGTTCTGTGATACGATTGCAATGACGCCTTGAGTGCCTGTCGCATCACGTCAGCGGCAGCAAAAAGCAGAGCTACGAGGAGCGCCGTTTTTTGCCGCTGGATGTGTTTGTTAAAGCGCTTCCACATCAACAAGCTCCAGGTCAATAGCGTCGAGCGCTAGCGAGTGGAAGAAACACTTTCCCTCCTCCGGAAAGGTGCCACGCGCTTTTGACCAAAGAATAAATTTAATCATCAATCTCATTGTACCTCAAACACCTCTCCGATTCGTCATCGGGTAATCATCCGAGGAAGGAGAGCGACAGATCAAGAATGCGAACTCGCAATCCAACAGTCACACAGCGACCGTACTGTCTCTTGGCATTGTCTTTAGCGCTCTATCTTTCCGGCTCAGCGG
>JBOIDW010000423.1:0-2329 GCA_050740655.1 Gammaproteobacteria bacterium
GACAAAACCCGAGCGCCATAGCGTGCTCGGCGTGATGACCCGGCGGCCGAAGCATGGCGAAACCGTTGTCAATCTCCCCGCCAAGGAGTCTATCGGCCAGTTCAAGCCCCGCGCCCGCTGCGAGCAGAGCCGCATCGAAAGACCGCGACGAGATCGCGACATCGGGGGAATCCAAGTACCGCTCTCCGGCGGCGCAGGCTTCCCGCGCGCGTTGAACATAGCCGAGGTCGTGGATGGTTTCAATGCACGCGATCTCGGCCGGGCGCGCCGCGATGCGCTGGATGCGCTCGAACCACGGCTGCGCGGCGAGATGTGCCATGCTCACCTCGAGCCGCCGGCGGCACTCGGGATGCCCGTGGCCGGTGTCGTGCTCAAGGTAGGCCGGGTCGTAGATGAATCCCGTGGTCATATGCAAGCAGTGTAGCCGCGGTTCGGCACGGTTGCCAGCCGGTAAGCACCCGAGCTTCCGTCGCTGCCGACTAGACTACGAAAGTTATTTTTTTGAGCGCAGGCGGTTTCGGGCCTGCGCCTGCAACTGCTGGAAGAAATCGGTCTCGGTGAGCTCCGCGACTTGACGCGCCTTCTTAGTCTCATCGATCTCGATGCGGAGGGTCTCGATCTGTTGCTTGAAGCGTTGCTCACGGGCCGCGACCTCCTGCGCCATCCGTTGAAAGACGCGGGCGAGTTGCCCGAGCTCGTCTGGGCGCTTGCCCACCTCGGCTAACGCGCCGGCCACGAACTGTCCCGACTCTACAGCGGCCGCGGCGGTGGCGACGCGGGCTACGTCCTGGAGATAGAGCACTTCCTGATCACGCAGCCGCTTCTTCTCCAGACAGGCCCCGATCCGGGCACGCAGCAGTACCGGATTGAAGGGCTTGGGGAGGTAATCTTCCGCACCGTGCTCGATGCAGCGCACGACGCTCTGGATCTCATCGAGCGCCGAGATCATGATGACGGGGATGTCGCGCAGGCGCGGGTCGGCCTTGAGCTGTTTCAGCGTCTCGTAACCATCCATCTCAGGCATCAGCACATCGAGCAGCACCAGATCGACCGGCTGGTCCCGGACCGCTTGCAACGCTCGCCGGCCATCCTCTGCCATGCTTACCCGATAGCCTTGATGCCGCAAACGCCTGGACAGCAGGTCGCGGTTGTTCTCGTTGTCATCCACGACCAGCAGGTGGCCAGGGAGGAGTGTGGCTTCACGGTCGGCCGTCACTGCCTCTGTGTCGGTGTCTTCATCGTGAAACCAGGACAGATCGCCCGCTGGCTGCGGGGAGGGTGAAGGAGAGGCGGCGGTTGGCGTTGGGGAATCGAAGCGGGCGTTGAGCATCCCGAGTAGGGTCTTCCCCGCTGTGTGGATCTTCCGGAGGTCGCCGGTGAAGGGTTCGAGTCGACTGTCCTTGGCCTCCTCCAACAGCAATTCGCTATAACCGATGATGTGGTTGATAGGGGTGCGCAATTCATGGCGTAGGTGGGAAACGGAGTCCGGCCCCGGGATCTCAGCGCTCCCATCTCGCTCCGCCCCTGCTTCTAACCCCGGCTCGGACATGTCATTGGTGGTCATGGCTCACTCCCTGCCCCCTTGTTCAACAGGGCTTCGATTTTCCCGAGCAGCCTGTCGATCTCAATCGGTTTCGTATCGTAGTCATCGGAGCCGGCTTCCAACGCCTTCTCGCGGTCGCCCGACATAGCATGGGCGGTCAAGGCGATGATGGGGATCGCTTGGGTCTCGGGCGCCGACTTCAGCCGGCGAGTCGCCTCCCACCCATCGATGACCGGCAGGCTCATGTCCATCAAGATCAAATCCGGCCCCTCACGCTGGGCCATTGCCACGCCTTCGGCCCCATCGACCGCGATGAGCACCTCATAGCCACGGCGCTGCAGGCGCCGCCCGAGCATGTCTCGGTTCATCTCGTTGTCTTCTACCAATAAGATCTTCGCCATTGGGTTTCTCCTATGCGACCTTGCCCAAGCACGCCGCGATCCGATCGCCAAGCTCTTGCAGCAACTCTTCGCGCCCATACGCCCCTTTATGGATGATGTATTGTACATAGCCATTGAGTCGCTGATGATCCTCCGCGGTGAGGTCCTTGGCCGTGACCACCACAATGGGGATCGCGCGCCAGCCCTCATGCCGGCGCAGAGCCTCGAGAAAGCTGAAGCCATCCATCTCCGGCATCATGAGATCGAGCACGATGAGCTCGGGCCGGTTCTCGGCAACCCGATCGAGCGCTAGCCGCCCATTCTCGGCCTCCGCGACCACCCAGCCCTCTTGCTCCAGCATACGGCGCATCAGCGCCCGCAGATCCGCCTGGTCCTCGACCACCAG
>JBOIDW010000424.1:0-2690 GCA_050740655.1 Gammaproteobacteria bacterium
CTCGCGCACGCGTTCACTGCCGCGCGCCATGCAGGTCTTGTAGACGTCGTTGCCGAAGACGTTTACGCCATACGAGCCGCTCAGGTCGTAGTAGCGGTTGCCGTCGAGATCGGTGAGGGTGACCCCGACGGACGACGCCAGGAACGCACCGGGTTGGAGGTGTTGCTGTACGTAACGGCTGTATTGAAACGGGACGCGGTAACTGCCGATGAATTGCAGGTCGGAGAGGCTACGCTCGACCTCGGCGGTGAGCCTAAGCGTTGCCGGAAAGCGCTCCCGGTAAACCTCGGACAACCGCAGGAAGCCGGCACGGCGGCGCGCGGCGATCGCCTCCGGTGCGTCGTCGGAACAAAAAAAGCGTGCCTCATCGTATGCATAGAACGGCACCAGCGCCGCGATCCGCCGCGCGAGCCGGGGATGTCCGGCCAGCGATCGGTGTTTCGCTCTGGAAAGCTCCAGCCGCGCTCGCAGTTTTTGCAGCAACGCCGCCGACCCGCCGACCCCGAGCGCATACCAGACGAATATCGTGTCCACGTGTGCGGCAACGATACTTGAGCGAGTTTACGATTCGATGACCGTCCGATCCGTGCTCGCAAATGTCTTCCGGCAGGAAGACATCAACTTTCTCCTCACCAACCGCATTCCCCGGCGTATGCTCACGCGGTTCATGGGTTGGTTTAGTCAGATCGAGCAGCCGTTGGTGCGCGACCTGTCGATCGGCGCCTGGCGACTATTCGCCGATCTGCGTCTGGACGAGGCCCGGCAGACGCGGTTCGCGAGCCTGCACGACTGTTTTACCCGAGCGCTCAAAGACGGGGCGCGGCCGCTAGCCCCGGAAGCGGAGTTGCTGGTGTCGCCGTGCGATGCCGTAGTCGGCGACGCCGGCCGCATAGAGGACACCCTGTTGATCCAGGCCAAGGGGTTCCCGTACACGCTGCAAGACCTGCTCGGCGATTCCGATCTGGTGCGTGTCTATCGCGACGGATGCTACGTCACGCTGCGGATCACGGCGAGCATGTACCACCGTTTCCACGCCCCGCATGACTGTCGGGTCAAGCGCGTCACCTACGTCTCCGGAGACACATGGAACGTCAACCCGATCGCGCTCCAGCGCATCGAAAAGCTCTTCTGCAAGAACGAGCGGGCTATACTCGAGACCCGGCTTACGGCGAGCAGGCACAGGGTCACCCTGGTGCCGGTCGCCGCGGTGCTGGTGGCCAGCATACGGCTGCATTTCCTCGATGTCCTATTGCATCTCGGGTATCGCGGCCCCCATGTCATTCCTTGCGATGCACCGTTTCGCAAGGGTGAGGAGATGGGTTGGTTTCAGCACGGATCGACCATCATCGTGCTCGCGCCGCAGGGGTTCACGCCGTGCGAGAACGTGAAGAAAGAAACCATCCTCCGCATGGGACAACCGCTACTGCGGTTGCCGGGGCGTGCACGGCGTTGACCGGCGTACCGACCCGGGTCGCTTTAGCGCCGTAGCGGATTCGAGATGCCGGCGGTTCCGCGAGGCCTGTTTTCGATCGGCGCGGCTCAGAGGATCCTGTTCCTCCGCAGCACCACCAATGTAAGCACCCCGACGAGCGCCATGCCGAGCATGACCGACGCGAAGGCCGTGCCGTCCTGTACGCCCGGCAGGCCCGCCACGTTCATGCCGAAGATCCCGGTGATGAAGGTCAGGGGCATGAAGACGGCGGTGACGATCGACAACAGGAACAGGTTTCGATTGGTCTCCTCGGCGGTGCGTGCGGCCAGCTCCTCTTGCAGCAGCTTGGCCTGCTCCTGTATCGCCCCGAAGTCATCGACGACCTCGGCAATGGCCTCGGCCGCCTCCCGCAAGAGGGTGTGCTCCGCGTCGTCGATCCAATCCGGGAGGTTGCGGCCCAGGCGCCGTAGCACCCGCGCCATGGGCGCGAAGCTGCGGTGCAGGCGTACCGCGAGTCGCCGCAGTCGCCCGAGTTGGCTGCGCTGGTCTTGAAGACGGCCGGCCAACACTTGGTCCTCGGTCTGCGCCAACTCGCGCGCCAAGCGTGCCGCGATACCCTCCAGGGTCTCTGCCTGGCATTGAAAGATGGTCGCCAGGAGCGTGCCGGTACCGCCGACGTCGAGGCCCCCGCGCAAGGCGCGCCGTAACCCGTCGCTGGCACTGAGAGGCTCCCTGCGCAGGCTCACGATGACCCCGGCATCGAGATAAAATCGCAGCGACCCGATGTGATCCGGATCGAAATCGAAGTTGTAGTGCAGGTCGCTGACCACCCCCACAATCCCCGCACCGAAGCGATCGGTACGACAGCGATCGTCGTCCTCCAATAACCGCTCCCGCGCATCCTGGGGCACTCGTTCCCAGTCCGCGATCCAGGTTCGAGCATGGGTATTGGCGCCGTCGAAATGCAGCCATACGATCCCCGTGTCGAGCGCGGCCTCGATATCGCCCGGTCCGAGGTCATAAACCGGGCCATGCGGCTCGACCAGGAACGCGTAGATGAGGCCGTAGTACTCGCGTGACCCGGCGGCGACTCGGTGTGCCTCCGCTACCCCCGGTTCCGGCGTTACCGCCACACCGGGCCCATCAATCCTGAGCTTGTTCGGGGGCGGTGCCGAGTTGCCCGATGTCCTGCAAGCGCGTCTCCAGCATCAGGCGATCCAGGGCCTCGAAGGGTAGATTGACGAACACACCGATGCGA
>JBOIDW010000425.1:0-7190 GCA_050740655.1 Gammaproteobacteria bacterium
GCCATGACCTTCCCGCCGGGAACGCACGCCATGTGGATGCGCTATTACCTGGGCGCAGGCGGAATCAATCCGGACAAGGACATCGCGCTCATCACGATCCCCCCTCCGCAGATGGTAGCCAACATGAATGTCGGCAAGATGGACGGCTTTTGTGTCGGGGAGCCGTGGAACGCACGAGCCATTGCCGAAGGGATCGGGTTCACCTCGGTTTCCAGCCAGGATATTTGGAAAGACCATCCGGAAAAGGTCTGCGCCTTCACCGAGGAATTCGCCGACCAGAATCCTCGGACGGTAAAGGCCGTCCTGAAGGCCTTGCACGAGGCCAGCGTGTGGCTGGATAACATGGCAAACCGGCCCGAGCAGGTCCAGATCGTCTCCAAGGCCACCTACATCAATTGTCCGCCGGAGATCATCCTCGGGCGCTTGCAGGGACATTACGATTACGGCGACGGCCGAAAAATAGAAGACAAGTATTACATGATCTTCAGCGCTCGGAACTGCAACTATCCGCAGCCCAAGTACGCGAAGTGGTTTCTGAGCCAATATCGCCGGTGGGGTATGGTGGAAGGCACACCCGATTACGAGGGCATTGCCAAGCAGGTCATGCGTACCGATCTCTACGAGGAGGCGATGAAGGAGATCGGTTATAAGCACGGGGGGCTCAGCAATGCCCCGGAAACGCTGTTCGACGGTAAGGCCTTCGATCCGGGCAAAGCCGAGGAATATGCCACTTCATTCGAGGTACACAGCATGAAGGGGTAACGGGGAGTGGAGGTGCTCGCAGGCGAAGCGTGTAAACGGGGCAAGACGCAGATGTGGCGCGAGGCCCTGTCGAACACGGGCGTGTGGATGCGCGCTTGCCGTCTTGGAATGAGCGTCGGGCTCCTCCAGGCGCTCGTCAATCAGGGAGATCACTGGCTAAGCGGTGCAGTGACCCTGTCGGTCGCCGTCAAGAGCCTGCTGACGCCGCTGATCACCGTTAGTGTGGCGCTGGTCTCCGGCGCCGCAACCTATGTGGAGAGACATCGTGATGAAGATGAGTAGAGGGAGCATCGATGGGCTGGTCCTACCCATGCTGGGTGCGTTGGCAGTCGTTGGACTATGGTCGCTGTGGAGCTCGCTGCCCGGCGCCAGCCTACCGTCGCCGCTCAAGACCTGGGAGGTCAGCAAGCTCTATATCCTGGAACCGTTCGAGAAACGCGGCGAGCTCGACCAGGGCATACTCAGGTTCACCTGGTACTCGCTGGTGCTGGTCGCCAAGGGCTACGCGTTGGCGATCCTGATCGGTACGCCGCTGGGGCTGCTGCTGGGGATCTCCAAGATGTTTACCAAGGGTTTCGATCCCATTATTCAGGTCTTGCGCCCCGTCTCGCCGCTCGCCTGGCTGCCCTTGGGTCTGGTCCTGTTCAAGCAGTCGGAGCCGGCCGCCCTGTTTACCATCGCCATATGCTCTATGTGGCCGACGGTGTTGAATACGGCGGTCGGCGTGCGCTCCGTTCCCCAGGACTACATCAATGTCACGCGGGTGTTGAAGCTGTCACGGGCCAAGACGCTGTTCAAGGTGTTGATCCCGGCCACGCTACCGTACATGTTTACCGGCTTCCGGCTAAGCCTGGGCATCGCCTGGCTGGTGATCGTGGCGGCGGAGATGCTGACCGGCGTACCCGGCGTCGGCGGGTTTCTCTGGCAGGAGTACAACAGCCTCATCTACGAGCACATCATCTTGTGCATCCTGACCATCGGTCTCGTCGGCTACCTCCTGGATCGCCTGATGAGCCTTGTGGAAAACCGGTTCAAGACGGTCTGAGCGCGGGATAATGTCATTCCTGGAACTGCACGGCGTAAGCAAGAGCTACCGTTCCAACGGCAGCGTCACGCCGGTCCTGCGCGACATCGATCTGAGCATCGACCAGGGCGAGTTCGTCGCCATCGTCGGCTATTCGGGCTCCGGCAAGACCACGCTCATCTCCTTGATCGCCGGGCTCATCCGTCCGGATACCGGCACCGTGCGTTTGGATGGTGCCGAGATCCGGGGGCCGGGCCCGGATCGCGGGATCGTGTTTCAGAACTATTCGCTGCTGCCATGGCTCACGAGCTACGAAAACGTCTATCTGGCCGTAGACCAGGTGTTTCCCAAATGGACGCCGGCCCGGAAACAGGCGCAGGTCGAGAAATACCTGGGCATGGTGAATTTATTGCCCGCAAGAGAGAAACGCCCGGCGGAGTTGTCGGGCGGCATGCGCCAGCGCGTGTCGGTTGCGCGCGCCCTGGCCACCGAGCCGCAGATCCTCCTGCTCGATGAACCCTTGAGCGCACTGGACGCGCTCACTCGGGCCACGCTTCAGGGCGAGATCGCAAGGATCTGGGAGCAGGACAAGCGCACCGTGGTGCTCATCACCAACGATGCGGACGAAGGGATCCTGCTCGCCGACCGCATCATCCCCTTGACCCACGGCCCCAACGCGACCTTGGGTCCGGCCGTGCCGGTAGCGATCAAGAGACCGCGCGATCGTAAGGCCATGAATCACGACCCCACGTTCAAACAGGTTCGGCATCAGGTGATGGACTATCTCTTGAGCGTTGGCGTTAAGCACCGCAAGACCGTCACACGCAAGCTGCATCTGCCCGACATCGAACCCGAAGACCTGTCCTACGGCCGGCCCTCACCCTTCGCGAGTTGGCGGCGCGGCCCGTTGCGCAGTAAGGAAATCAAGCAAGTGACCGTGGCGATCGAAACCTGATGAGTGCATTCCTGACCCTCTCGCGCCTCACCAAGATCTACGCTACGCCGAAGGGCCCCGCGGTCATCGTGCGGGACTTCGATCTGGGCGTGGATAAGGGCGAGTTCGTCTGCCTCATCGGGCATTCGGGCTGCGGCAAGACCACGGTCCTTTCCATGCTGGCCGGCCTCACCGAGGTCACGAGCGGCGTCATGATCCTGGCCGACAAAGAGATCAAGGGACCGGGACCGGATCGCGGTATGGTGTTTCAATCCCCGTGTCTGCTGCCGTGGCTGACGGCCTTCGGTAACGTGATGTTGGGTGTCGATCAAGTCTATTACACCGCCAGCCGGCAAGAACGCCGTGACCTTGCCGAATACTATTTGAGCCTGGTGGGTCTGGCGGACGCCATGCACAAACGTCCCGCGGAGCTTTCGCAGGGCATGCGCCAGCGCGTCGGGATCGCACGTGCGTTCGCACTGTCGCCGAAGATGCTGCTATTGGACGAACCGTTCGGGATGCTGGATTCCCTCACCCGCTTCGAGCTACAAAAGGTGTTGCTGGACCTTTGGGGGCGCGATCAGAAGACCGCGTTTATGGTGACCCATGATGTCGACGAGGCGCTGTATCTGGCCGATCGGGTGGTGATGATGACCAACGGGCCCGATGCCAAGGTCGGAGAGATCTTAAAGGTCGATTTCCCGCGCCCGCGCGATCGCAAAGGGATCATGGACCATCCCGATTATTATCGGCTCCGCGAACACCTCATTAGCTTCCTCGTGGAGCGCGCCGACAAGCAGCCGGGGGCCACCTCCGCTCCGCCCGCGCTCGTCTCCGCAGAGGACAAGATTATCGAGCTTCGGGCGAGCGGGCACCCGAGCGAGACCGGATCGAACCCGGTCGGCGGGAGCCTGCCCGGCAGGGCAAAGCGCGCACGTAGCAGTCGCTGAGATGCAACGACATCAAAGCTGACGGCGCGGCTAATCGCGCGGTCCGCTGTACCGCAAAGCCGGGCCCGGGCTTTCAAACCCGCCAAGAGGCGCAGCAGGGCCGAAGCCCCGGGGATTATGACGGCCGCGTACTGACCTGCCCTACTCCGGATCGAGGGGGTGCAGCGGCGCCTTCGGTTCGCCTCGCACACCGCCCGCGACCACCAACCGCGAGAGGATGAGACGACCGGCGGCCATGCCCCCTCCGCAAGCCCCTGTGACGGCCCGCTCTCCCTGGCTTACCCGCTTCTCTTTGCTGCGCTATATAATACGGACGGCTGCGTCGCAGCATGGCGCATGGATATTCGAGAGGAGGTTCCCCATGGCTAACGAATCATCACCCAAGGCCGCCGGGGCCGTGACGCTCAGCGAAGAAACGAGAGAGCTTCCGGTCAAGCTGCCGCTCTACCAGGGCAGCCTGGGCCCGAACGTCATCGACATCCGCAAGCTTTATCAAGAGACCGGGTATTTCACCTTCGACCCCGGGTTCACCTCCACCGCGAGCTGCGAGTCCAAGATCACCTACATCGACGGCGACAAGGGCGAGCTCTTCTATCGCGGCTATCCCATCGAGGAGTTGGCCGAGCAGGCCGGGTTCCTGGAGGTGTGTTACCTCCTGCTCTACGGGGATCTGCCGAGCGCCGCGGAAAAGGCCGAGTTCGAGCGCACCATCACCCATCACACCATGCTGCACGAGCAGATCCTCACCTTTTATCGGGGGTTTCGCCGCGATGCGCATCCGATGGCCGTGATCTGCGGGGTGGTCGGCGCCATGAGCGCCTTTTACCACGACAGCATCGATTTCGAGGACCCCGAGCAGCGCCACATCGCCTCCCACCGGCTCATCGCCAAGGTGCCGACCATCGCCGCCATGGCCTACAAGTACTCGGTCGGCCAGCCCTTCGTCTACCCGCGCAATGACCTCGGCTATGTCGACAACTTTCTGCACATGAGGTTCGCGGTGCCGTGCGAGACCTCTCGTGCCAGCCACGCGCAGGTGCGCGCCATGGAGCGCATCTTCATCCTGCACGCCGATCACGAGCAGAACGCCTCGACCTCGACGGTGCGGACCGCGGGATCGAGCGGGGCCAACCCGTTCGCCTGCATCGCCGCCGGGATCGCTTCGCTATGGGGGCCGGCTCACGGTGGGGCCAACGAGGCCGTCCTCAAGATGCTGGCGGAGATCGGCACCAAGGGGCGTATCCCCGAGTTCATCAAACGCGCCAAGGACAAGGCCGACTCGTTCAAGCTCATGGGCTTCGGCCATCGCGTCTACAAGAATTATGACCCCCGCGCCGCGGTGCTGCGCGCGTCCTGCCATGAGGTCCTGGAAGAGCTGGGCGTGGCCCACGAGCCGCTCCTCGAGATCGCGCTGGAGCTTGAGCGCATCGCGCTGGCGGACGAGTATTTCATCGAGCGCAAGCTGTTCCCCAACGTGGATTTCTATTCCGGGATCATCTTGAGGGCCATGGGACTGCCGACCGGCATGTTCACGGTCCTGTTCGCGGTCGCCCGCACCGTCGGTTGGATAGCCCAGTGGAAGGAGATGATCGAGGACCCGACACAGAAGATCAGCCGGCCGCGCCAGCTATACACCGGTCATGCGCGCCGTCCCTTCGTACCGATCGGCTCGCGGTGAGCGGCGCGGAGACCTGCGCCGGTCGAGGGTAAAAGCATAGGAAATACGCCCCTCTTCGCGCTCAGCTCGGTTTTCTAACCGCCTGCCTGGAGCGTCACCGTGAGGTCGGTCTTACCGCTCTCGCGCAGCACCGTCACCCGCACCGCTTGGCCGGTCCGGAAATCGTCTAGCCGGCTAAGGAGCTTCGCGACGCTGTCGACCGGCTGGTCGCCAATGGCGACGATGATATCGCCGGGGGTGATGCCTTCGGCATCGATGCGGGCGCCGCGCAGGCCGGCCGCCTCGGCGGCCGAGCCCGGTCTGACCTTGAGTACCAGCACGCCTTTCACGCGCAGTTTCTCGGTCACCATCCGGTTCAAGTCCTCGTCCACCTCGATCCCCAAGGTCGGGCGTGCGTACTTGCCGCTGGCGATGAGCTCCGGTACGACGCGGTTCACGGTATCCACGGGCACGGCGAAGCCGATCCCGGCGAAGGCCCCGGAGGGACTGAAGATGGCGGTGTTGATCCCGATGAGCCGTCCGGCGGAATCGAGCAGAGGCCCGCCGGAATTGCCGGGATTGATGGCGGCGTCGGTCTGGATCAGGTGCTCGATGGTGACACCGTTCTCTTCGGTGAGGGAGCGGTCCAGGGCCGAGACGATGCCGGTCGTGAGCGTCCAGTCGAGACCGAAGGGGTTGCCGATCGCGAACACCTTCTGGCCGGCCTTCAGGTCCCGGCTGGTGCCGAGGGGTACGGGCGGCGGGCGGTTGAAGGCCACCCCGATATGCAACACCGCGAGGTCGTGGGCCTGGCTCGTCCCGACCAGCCGCGCACCGTAGTCGCGCCCGTCGCTTAACCTTACCCGTGCCTCCGAGGCGTCCGCCACCACGTGGTAATTGGTGACCACGTGGCCCCGCTCGTCCCAGATGAAGCCCGAGCCGGTGCCCTTCGGGATGCTGAAGAGGTTACGCGTCCACGGATCGATGGCCCGCCCGCGGGTCGCGATGTAGACCACCGAGGCCTTGGAATTTTCGAAGAGCTCGATCGTGGATTTCTCGTCGGCGGCCAGATCCCCGCGCGGGGCGACCAAACGCGGTGCTGCATCCACACCCGAGATCTGCTGCTCGAGCGAGGGATAGGCTCGCCAGAGGACGAACAGAGCAGCCGCGGCGACGGTCACCCAAAGAAGACGGGAGAGGAATGGATCTCGGTTAGCGATCATGGCGGGTCTTTCCTTCTGTCGAAATCGAGGTTATGACCATGCCGAATAGGCCCTGGAATACCGAGTGATCGAGCAGATCAAAGGCCTCCCCGCCGAGCAGCACGGCCAGCGCGGACGAGTTGAAAGAGGGAGATCACGATGACGATCACGTTGGCCAGAATCAGCGCCACGGTTTTCTCGAAGCGCTCGTAGAAGGTCATGAGGACCCATTCGTCGAACCAACGCTGCCGGGCCTTCCGGCGAGATTTCTGAGTGTCATTCATGGCGGGTTCAGCCGATGGGGTCAGGTCTTACTCTTTAGTCTATGCCATTTCTTGCCACTCATGCTCCTCGGGCTTTGGTCAGATACTGCCGGCGCAGGGGACGGGCCATACCGAAAGTCTAGGTGACCTCTATGCAAAAAGAAAGACCTGACCCCGATTGTTCGCTCTTAAGGTGGTCCTTCTGATGCAACGCCTGAACGCCCTCAAGGTGGGTTCGGAACGTTGCGTGCAGCACCGCAGGCAAGAGGGTCACCCGGTCCTTGTCGCCCTTACCATTGCGGACGGTGATCTGGGAGTATCCGAAGTCCACATCCTTTACCCGGAGGCGCACGCACTCCAACAGCCGCAGCCCGGGGCCGTAGAGGATCCCCGCCATA
>JBOIDW010000426.1:0-8558 GCA_050740655.1 Gammaproteobacteria bacterium
ACAGTCTCCTTACCCTTCGGGCGCTCCGCCGCAGGCGCAACACTCGATACGGGTGGGTGGTTAGCCCTTACCCGACGGGGACTCACACCCCGCAAGATACGCCAAGCTTCGCTTGGCACAATAACGCGCATGCTTAGCGGTTCATGAACATCCGTAAGGGAGAATAGGCAACCACCAGCGAAGAGCCCTACGTGCGTTCCGGGGCCGACTCGGTGGATGGTCGCCCGATTACGGCTTGCATACAATGGAGAACCGCTTAGGCTGCTCGAAACCGGCAAAACATGTCGAAAAAACACCCCATCATCGCCGTGACCGGCTCCTCCGGCGCCGGGACGACCTATATTCGCCGCGCCTTTCAACACATCTTTCGGCGTGAAGACGTCGAGGCCGCGATCATCGAGGGCGATTGCTTCCATCGCTACGATCGGGCGGAGATGCAGGAGGCCGCGCAGCAGGCGCAGCAGGAGGGACGCAATCTGACGCACTTCGGGCCGGAGGGCAATCTATTCGAGGACCTGGAGCGGCTGTTCGACGAGTACAGCCGGCAGGGCAGCGGCCGGCGCCGCTACTATGTACACAACGAGGCACAGGCGGCGCGGCATCAGCGCCCGCTCGGGACCTTCACGCACTGGGAGCCGCTCGCTGCAGGCAGCGATCTGCTGTTCTATGAAGGACTGCATGGGGCCTTGGTCACCGATCGAGTCAATATCCTGAAATACGTGGACCTTTGCATAGGCGTGGTACCGATCATCAATCTCGAGTGGATCCAGAAGATCCACCGGGACCGCGCCGTACGCGGCTATACCACGGAATCGGCGACGCGCATGATCCTCAGCCGTATGCATGATTACGTACACTATATTACACCGCAGTTCTCCCGCACCGACATCAACTTCCAGCGCGTCCCCACCGTCGACACCTCCAATCCCTTCGCCGCAGAGGAGATCCCCGGCGACGATGAGAGCTACGTGATCGTGCACATCCAGAATCCGCGCAAACTGCACACGGATATTCGATATCTGCTGGAGGTCCTCGATGGTAGCTCCATGTCCCGCCACGATACGCTGGTGATTCCGGCCGTGAAGAAGATCCTGGCCATCGAGATCATCGTCACGCCGGTGCTGCAACGCATGATGCGCGATAAGAGGCGTTATGGGAGCGAGCGCTGAACGCTCGTCTACTGTCATCATCAGATCCCCTCAGATCCCTTCTCCCCACCCTCCGGCAGAGCACCAGAATCCTTGACCCTGCGTAGCATAGGTACATGGCATTAGTCTTGACTTAAAAAAACGTAATTGCGAATCCCTCTCGTTATCATCTATAATTATGGCCATGCACGCACAACCTGATCTGTACCCGACGACCCTGCGCCAGGTCGCCCCCGGCGAGCTTGCGGTGATTGTGGCAGTACCGGCTAAAGATCATGATTTTCATGAAATATTCTCTTCCAGGGGGCTGTGTCCCGGAGCCGAGATCGCGGTCCTGCAGGGTGGCGATCCGATGTGTGTGGCGTTGGACCAGGCGCGCTGGGCCTTGAGCCGCACCCAGGCCGAGCGTATCGAGGTCAGCGTCATCCGCTCGGCCCGACGCGGCAGTTGAGCCCGCCGGCCGCCTCGATCACCCTGGCCGACCTGGTGCCGGGCCAACAAGCCACCGTGGCCGGCTTTATGGAGTTCTCCCCTCTGGTCCAGCGCATCATGCAGCTCGGCCTATTGCAGGACAGCCCGGTGCGGGTGGTACGGCGCGCCCCGGCCGGCGATCCGATCGAGGTCGAGGTCATGGGCTACGCACTGTCCCTGCGGCTCAGCGAGGCGCGCCAGGTCTTGGTCCGGGATGTATGTTGATCGCTGCCATCGGCAATCCGAACACCGGCAAGAGCACGGTCTTCAATGCCCTCACCGGCCTGAACCAAAAGGTCGCTAACTATCCTGGCGTCACCGTCGAGCGACACGCGGGGCGCATGCAGCTCGCCAGCGGTCAAGTCGAGCTCATCGATTTGCCGGGCACCTACTCTCTGGCCGCCCAGTCACCGGACGAGATGGTGGCCGTCGACGTGCTCCTCGGCCGCATCGCCGATGCCGGCCAACCGCAGGCCGTGCTGCTGGTCGTGGATGCCTCGAATCTGCGCCGCAATCTCTATCTCGCCACTCAGGTCCTGGAGTTGGGCCTGCCGGCGGTTATTGCACTCAACATGAGCGATGTCGCGGAACGGCGCGGGATAGCGATTGATGCTGCGGGCCTGGCTGAGGCGCTCCAATGCCGGATCGTCCCGATCGTCGCGGTACGCGGGACCGGCATGGGGGCCTTGCGTGCGGCATTGGACGCGGCGCTCAAAGACCCACAACGTCCGCGCGCGCCGCTGTTGCCGGAGGTGCGGGACGCGGCCGGATCGATCGCCCGCGAGCTTGCCGAGCATGGCGCGCCGATGGCGCCCTATGCGATCGAGCGCGCGCTGATCGATAAGGGTGGTTATGCCGAGCAGCGCCTCTGCCAAACGGCCGGCGAGAACTGGCGTGAGCGGCTGCAAACACTGCGCGCTCGCCTCAGCCCCGAACAGCCCCTCGCCATGCTCGAAAGCCGGCGGCGCTATGCATTGATCAACCACCTATTGCGAGACTTGGAGACACGTACTCCGCGACCGCCTTCCTGGTCGGACCGCATCGATCGCGTCGCCAGTCACCCGATCGCGGGCACTTTGCTATTTCTCACCCTCATGGCCGTGGTCTTCCAATCGGTGTTCACCTGGGCCGCACCGCTGATGGACCTCCTAGATAATGCCAGCCAATGGGCGGGCGCCGCGATCGCCGCCCGGCTACCGGCCGGTGCGCTCACCAGCCTGATCACCGACGGCGTCATCGCCGGGGTCGGCAGCGTGCTCGTGTTCCTGCCGCAGATCCTGATCCTCTCCGCGTTCATCGTGTTTCTCGAGGATAGTGGCTATATGGCCAGGGCGGCCTTCATCATGGATCGCCTGATGCGAATCTGCGGCCTGTCCGGCCAGTCGTTCATCCCCATGCTGTCGAGCTTCGCCTGCGCCGTGCCGGGGATCATGGCCACGCGCGTCATCCCCGATGCCCGCGATCGGCTCGCCACCATCCTCGCCGCACCCTTCATGACCTGCTCGGCGCGCCTGCCGGTCTACACGTTGCTCATCTCGGCCTTCATCCCCAATCAGACCTACCTCGCCGGCCTGCTCAATCTCCAGGGACTCGTGCTGCTAGCACTCTATCTACTCGGGATCCTGGGCGGTGTGGGTACGGCCTGGCTGTTGAAACGCTCAGCCCTGCGCGGACCGGCGCCGAGCTTCCTCATGGAGCTGCCGCCCTACCGACTGCCACGCCTGCGGCCCGTGCTGAACAAGCTCTGGGAGCGCGTGCGCATGTTCCTGGTACGCGCCGGCACGATTATTTTCACCGTCGCCCTGGTGATCTGGGCAGCGACTTATTTTCCCCGCCCGGTGACGCTGCACGAGCACTATCAAGCGGCGCGCGCCGAGGCCGGGGGCACGCTGCACGGCGACGCCCTCAGCGCCCGCCGGGCCGAGATCGATCGGCTGGAAAGCTCGGCCTATCTGGAGCAGAGCGTGCTCGGGCGCGTCGGGAAATGGGTCGAGCCGGTGTTTGTCCCGGTTGGCTGGGACTGGAAGGTCGCGGCGGCGGTCATCGCCTCGTTCCCGGCCCGCGAGGTGGTGATCGCGGTGCTGGGGACGATCTATGCGGTGGGCGCCGAGGTCAAGGCCGACGACAGCGGCCTCATCGCGCGCCTCCAGGCGGCGACCTGGCCCGATGGGCGCAAGGTATACTCCACCGCCATGGCGGTGGGACTCATGCTGTTCTATGCCTTCTGCCTGCAATGCACCGCTACCGTCGCCGTTATCCACCGCGAGACCGGCTCCTGGCGCTGGGCCGGCGGCGCTTGGCTGTATATGACGAGCGTCGGCTACACCAGCGCCTTGCTGTGCTACCAGCTCGGGCAGAGACTCTCGGGTTAGAAGGTTATTGGCGTCCCCAAGGGGATTCGAACCCCTGTTGTCGCCGTGAAAGGGCGATGTCCTAGGCCTCTAGACGATGGGGACGGCGGCGCGCGTCTAACAAAAAAGAAAGGCTGGAAGACCAGCCTTTTTGATCTTGGTGGAGCCAGGCGGGATCGAACCGCCGACCTCTACAATGCCATTGTAGCGCTCTCCCAACTGAGCTATGGCCCCGAACGCGTTAAGGTTCAAACACTAAGCCAGCATGCGAGGGCTGTCAAGAAATCGGACGGCTTGGTAGTGTCTCAGTTTGAATCCTGGCAATGCTGTCAAGGCAATGCTTGACCGCTCATGCTAGAGCGTCCAAACTGGGCGCATGAGCAAACCCAAAAGACCGCGCGACCCTAACCAGCTTGCCAAGCTGATAACCGGGATCGCTACCGGCGAGATTATGGACCCCGATCCAGACACGGGCAAAGACCCCGCGGCCGTATCGCTTGGCCGCAAGGGCGGGCTAAAAGGCGGCAAAGCCAGGGCCGCTGCTCTCTCTAAGAAGCGCCGAGCTGAGATTGCGAAGAAGGCTGCGGCGGCTCGGTGGGGGCAGAAGGATCAGTAAGCGCCAATTCAATGGTTGCGCCTTTCTTCGGCATTACTTGATCTACCATTTTCACAAAACGATTCCAACCATAGCCGCTAGCAAGCGCGAGTCTCTGAAACATAATTAGTGAATGCAGATGCTGAGCAAGCATCGAATTCCCTATGTCCTCTGATAGCCATTGATGGAATTTGTTTGCACGATTCCCGGTTGCATCTTTAGGGCTCTTTTCTTCAAGCTCCTTCAGGACGCCAGGACCAAGCCGATCGTAGACTAGATCGCGTGTGTAGTGTCCGACCACGCTATAGCGATTCTTGCCCATTCCTGGCCAATACCAATTCTTAAGTTTATAGATATTCTCGTAAAACTCGTCTGGGAATTTCTTCACCCATGCCGCCAATTCTCGGCTGATTACTTTTTCGAGATAAGCTTGAAGCGCATCTTGGGGTCTTATCCCCTGATATCCGGTAGCCTCATCGACCAATGCGATGATGCCGACGCGAGCGAAGCCTCTAACAAGAATTTCGCATCGTTCCGCGATATGAATCTGTTGTGCTTGAAGCGCATTTGCATGGCGTGCAGCAAGCACAACATCACAGATATCAGCTAGGATCGTCGCCTCATAACCATACGCATGCCGACCGCCACCAGGCGGAAGGAAGCGAATAGGCGATCTGATGCGCGCCGTTAAGTGTTTGATATCTATCCCTTTTGATGCCATAGAATCAAAAAAAGCAACCAGCCGCGGCTCACCCCTTTTACTGCCTCCGCTCGCAGACATTCCGACGCCAGTTCTCAAGCCGCGTTGCGATAAAACGCGTGTGCCGTCGTCAAGCACATAACAAGGAATTTCAATATCGCCAATTTTTAACGGATGATCGGCCGATCCATGTGTAGCTCTATAGATTGGACCGGTCCATCTGGCTACAGCGGCCTTTCTCGCTATCTCTTTCCTTTCTCCGAAGGTAAGCGCCGCTGCCCGCGCATAACCGCCAGCAGCCTTTCCTGTCTTCTTATCTTCAGTCATAGCATGCACTCCTATAAAAAGTACTTGCATTGTAATGGGTGCTCAACGGAGAATGCAAGTATCATTTAATAAAGTTCTTGCAAATGCTAAACCGCTCAAGTATAATGTTCACATTGGAGGATGTGAACATGAACAAGCTACCGCTCGCCAAACGCGCTCAGATCATCGGCCTACTGGTAGAAGGCAACAGCCTTCGCGCCACGTCCCGCCTAGCTGATTGCTCCATCAACACGGTAACTAAGCTTCTGGTGGACGTTGGCGCGGCCTGCTCAGAGTACCAAGACAAAACCTTGCGCAACCTACCCTGCAAGCGCATCCAATGCGACGAAATATGGGCGTTCTGCTACGCCAAGCAAAAGAACGTCCCGGAGGACCGTAAAGGCGTCTTTGGTTATGGCGACGTATACACCTGGACGGCTCTTTGCGCCGATACTAAGCTCGTTCCGTGTTGGCACATAGGGCGCCGGGACGCATGCGCGGCTAGCCTGTTCGTTGATGACCTGGCCGGTCGCCTGGCAAAGCGCGTGCAGCTCACTACGGACGGCCACAAGCCTTATCTGAATGCCGTTGAGGCAGCCTTCGGGGCCGATATTGACTATGCCATGCTCATGAAGCTCTACGGGGACGAGACTTCCGGCCATGGGGCGGAGCGGAAATATAGCCCTGGCGAGTGCTGCGGGACGATTAAGGGTGTTGTGGTCGGCAACCCTGCCGCCGAGCACGTTTCCACGTCATATGTGGAACGCCAGAATCTGACCATGCGGATGGGGATACGCCGGTTTACCAGGCTAACCAATGCCTTTTCAAAGAAAGTCGAGAACCACATGCATGCGGTATCACTGCATTTTATGTGGTACAACTTTGGCAGGATTCACAAAACCCTGCGGGTCACGCCAGCCATGGAAGCCGGCGTTTCAGATCACGTCTGGTCTCTTGAAGAGATCGCCAAAATTGCGGAGTGATTCCTTACCGAAGCTCAATAAGAGCTAAACCTCCTAGTGCTACGTAAGTATCAAGATCTATATTATTGATATTATGGTCTTTTATTACTTCACCCAGTTCCGTGGATATTATTTCAAACGGTGGCTAAAAAAGCCGGGATAATGATATTTTGCATTACATCGTTCATTTTGGTTTTATAGCTCGCCCTATCGCATTTTCCAATAATAGCAATATTATAAGCAATTGTTAGTCCAATTGTATTTGTCATAATTACAATAAAAGGCTCTCCGTAAGACTCGGCAATAAGTTGGCCAGTTCCATTTTTTGGATTCAAACTGAGACACTACCGACGGCTTGCGATGCTGCTCATGGCCCGTGAGATCCGCTGCAGGGTCCGGTCCCGGCCCAGCAACTCCGCCGTCACATCGATGGGCGGTGACACGGTGCCGCCGCAAAGCGCTACGCGCAGCGGCTGCGCGACCTGCCCCAGCTTGAGATCGAAGCGGGCGGCCACGGCCCCGACGGCCGCATGCAGAGCCTCTTTTTGCCACTGGGGAAGGACAGCGAAACCCTCGCGTAAGGCGCCTAAGAGACCCGCGGTCTCGTGCGTAAGATAGCGTTCTGCGGCAACGGCATCGTAAGTATCCACCTCCCGGTAAAAGAACCGCGCGCCCTGCGCCATCTCCACCAGCGTCTTGGACCGCTCGCGCAAGGGCTCGATGACGCGCGCCAGGGGTGGCTCGTCGGGCGTTTTGACCCCGCAGGCCGCCAGATACGGTGCAAGCCGACGGGTAATCTCGGCGGCCTCAACCGTCTTGAGGTAATGCTGATTGAGCCATAAGAGCTTGGCCGGGTTGAACACCGCCGCGGAGCGGTTGACATCGGCGAGGTCGAAATTTTCGACCAGCTCTTCGAGGGAGAAGACCTCTTGGTCGCCATGCGACCAGCCCAGCCGGACCAGGTAATTCAGCAAGGCCTGCGGTAGATAACCCTCGTCGCGATACTGCAAGACGCTGACCGCGCCGTGGCGTTTGGACAAGCGCTTGCCGTCGGCGGCCAGGATCATCGGTACGTGCGCGTACCGCGGCACCTCAGCCCCAAGTGCACGCAGGATATTGATCTGCCGCGGGGTATTATTGAGGTGGTCATCGCCGCGTATAACGTGCGTGATGAGCATGTCCCGGTCATCGACTACCACCGTGAAGTTATAGGTCGGGTTACCGTCGGATCGCGCGATGATTAGGTCGTCCAACTCGCAGTTCTGGAACACGACCTGACCGCGGATCCGGTCGTCGACCACCACCGCGCCGTCCTCTGGGTTTTTGAAACGCACCGCGCGCATCGTTCCTGCCGCGGTCCGCGCCCGGCAGCGCCCGTCGTACCGGGGTTTCTCCTTGCGCGCGAGCTGCTCGCTACGCAAGGTCTCCAGCCGCTCCTTCGAGCAATCGCAGTAATAGGCCTTATCCTCCCGGATGAGCTGCTCGATCACCGCCCGGTAGCGTTCATAACGGGCGGTCTGGAAATACGGTCCCTCGTCGTAACCTAGCCCCAACCAATCCATCCCTTCGAGGATGGCCTGCACCGCCGCTTCCGTCGAGCGCTCGCGATCGGTGTCTTCGATGCGCAGTATGAAAGTCCCGCCGTGCCTGCGGGCGTAAAGCCACGAGAACAGGGCCGTGCGTGCGCCGCCGATGTGTAAATAACCGGTCGGGCTGGGGGCAAAACGGGTGCGGGGTCCGGGCTCAGTCATGGGTCAATCAGTTTCTGGAAGGCCACCCATTTTAAAGAACTACTTGCCGGCGGGTTTGATCCCTTCCTTCGGTCTCCGTACAATCTGCGCCGATTGTCGCCGGGGCGATTAGCTCAGCGGGAGAGCGCTGCCTTCACACGGCAGAGGCCATAGGTTCGATCCCTATATCGCCCACCATCCCGACCTGCTGCGTGCCTCGGGCGCGCAGGGGCGGGTTTTCAAACCCGCCCCTACATTTCCTGTGGGCGGTCCCGCCCGGACTAGGATTTCCCTG
>JBOIDW010000427.1:0-8429 GCA_050740655.1 Gammaproteobacteria bacterium
CGTCGCCGACCAGTTCGGCGCACCGACCTCCGCCCGGCTGATTGCCGACGCCACGGCGGCAATCCTGGCGCGGCTTTCCGGCAGGCAATCCTGGCACGTCAACGGCGGCACTTACCATCTGAGCGCAAGTGGCGGAACCTCCTGGCACGGCTTTGCGACCGCCATCATTGCCGCGGCACGCGCGGTGCAGCCCGCTGGCGCCTGGAAATCTCAGCGCGTGCTGCCCATTACCACCGCCGAATATCCGCTACCGGCCCGGCGCCCGCGCAACTCCCGGCTTGATTGCACGCGACTGTCCAGTACCTTCGGCTTGCATCTACCCGATTGGCGCGCGGGATTGGCCCTGACGCTTGCTGAACTCCTTGAACACCAGGTCCGATCATGAACCCTCACCCACCTCGCCTTGTCCGCACGGGCACCGCCGCGATCGCCCGCGCGGTCATTCGATCGATTCCCAATAGCCTGATCCCAGCCCGCCACCCCCTCCCACCCGGTTCCCACTCCCCGAGCCGACAGCCTCCTTTGGCCGGCACTCGCCCGAGAGCCCAAAACGCCCCCGGATCCGGGCGTCTCGGACGGCCGAAGGGCCCGAAACATCCTGCATCCTGGACCGACGGCTCGCGTCATTGACAACCCACAGGTCCATCCGTACTCTTCCGCTTGCCGAAAAAAGGGCGTTTGAAATTCCTATACCCTGAGCGCGACGAGTTGGTCAAGCGCCACGGGTATTCAGCCTACGATTATAACGAGTGATGTCCCGGACTAAGGGGCGGGGCTAGAGACACCGCTAAATGACCACTCCGTTTACAGCACTCAGCACGCAGTCCAGGATTTTTGTTGCCGGTCATCGGGGACTAGTCGGCTCAGCAATCGTCAACGCGCTTAACCAGCATGGATATAAAAATCTAGTGCTTGCCTCTCGCGCGGAACTGGACCTGCGGGATCAGGCGGCGGTGAAAAGTTTTTTCGATCGTGAGCGGCCCGAGTATGTGTTCTTGGGTGCGGCCAAGGTGGGGGGTATCCTCGCCAATAATACCTATCCAGCCGAATTCCTCTACGACAACCTTATGATCGAAGCCAACGTGGCTGATGCAGCGTACCGCGTTGGCGTTCAGAAGCTGTTATTCCTAGGGAGCACCTGCATCTACCCCAAGCTTTCCCCACAGCCGCTCAAAGAGGAATATCTCCTCACGGGCCCTTTGGAGCCGACTAACGAATGGTATGCTGTCGCTAAGATCGCGGGGATCAAGCTCTGTCAGGCCTACTATCGCCAATATGGATGCCGGTTTATCTCGGCGATGCCGACTAATCTCTATGGACCGGGCGATAATTTCGATTTGAAGACCTCCCACGTGTTGCCGGCTTTAATCCGAAAGTTCCACGAAGCCAAGGTATCAGGAGCGGCGCGGGTGGAAGTCTGGGGCACTGGGACGCCGCTTAGGGAATTCTGTCACGTGGATGATTGCGCGGTGGCCTGTCTTTATCTGATGGAGGTGTACGAGAGTCCGGAACTCATCAATATAGGGGAAGGAAAGGATATCTCGATCCGTGACCTGGCGATGCTAATCAAACACATCATCGGATACACCGGTGATATAGCGTTTGACCCATCAAAGCCCGACGGGACCCCGCGTAAGCTTGTGGATGCCTCTAGAATCTCCGCGCTGGGTTGGAAACCAAGAATTTCCCTTGATGCGGGGATCCGTATGACTTATGACTGGTACCTTTCGGAATTGCGGTAATCGGAGGTGAACCGAACAAAATAACCATGCCTACCACAATGCTGGGTCGTCGGCCCCGCGATAGCCATAAGGGCGTCGACCAAGATACAATGCTCGTCCATGGCTTGCCGCAGCGAGGGACCGATTTTTCTGTACAGTATCGTTCATGTCCTAAGACGGGAGGGAGCGGTGCGGAGCAAAGCGCGCCCACCGCATATTCCGTGAGAGCGGCAGTGCCTTGGGGAAACACCGTCTGGATGTGGTGCGTGACCTTTTCGAGCCGATGTGAGGTCCTTGGTTGTGGTGCCCGAGAAGCGCCATTTGGACACGCTACTTAGCGGGGTTCGAGACGTTTTTCGGATACAGATACTTGGAATCGAAACAGGCGTATGAGTTCATGGCCGACCAAACAGAAAAAGTAGCGCTCATCACGGGAGTTACCGGGCAGGACGGTGCCTATTTGACGGAATTCCTGCTTAGTAAGGGCTATTTAGTGCACGGCATTAAACGCCGTTCCTCGTCCTTCAATACCGATAGGATCGACCATCTCTACAAGGATCCCCATGACCCCGAACGTCGATTCGTACTACACTACGGTGACCTGACGGATTCCACCAACCTGATCCGGATTGTACAGCAGGTCCGACCCCGTGAGGTCTATAACCTTGCTGCTCAAAGCCACGTTGCAGTCTCCTTCGAGACGCCCGAGTACACGGCCAACGCCGATGCCCTGGGTACGCTGCGTCTATTGGAAGCGATCCGGATTCTGAGCCTAGAAAGATACACGCGTTTCTATCAGGCGTCGACCAGCGAGATGTTCGGCAAAGTACAGGAAATACCGCAAAAGGAAACCACGCCTTTCTATCCCCGCAGCCCCTATGGCACGGCCAAGGTCTATGCTTACTGGATCTGTGTCAACTATAGGGAGGCCTACGGTATCTATGCATGCAATGGCATCCTCTTCAACCACGAATCGCCTATACGGGGTGAGACCTTTGTGACACGCAAGGTAACGCGCGCCGTGGCCCGCATCAAGCTCGGTCTACAGGGGAAACTCTATCTGGGCAATCTTGATGCGAAACGCGATTGGGGGCACGCGCGCGATTACGTCAAGGCTCAGTGGTTGATGCTACAGCAGGCCGAGCCTGACGATTATATCATCGCAACCGGCATACAATCGTCGGTACGCGATTTCGTCGATGCGGCATTTGCAGAGATCGGAGTACGGCTCGATTGGCAGGGTACGGGTGTCCACGAGCTTGGTGTCGACAGCAAAACAGGCACCGTGAGGGTGGAGGTCGACCCGCGCTATTTCCGGCCGACCGAAGTCGATAGCCTCCTTGGTGACCCCACCAAGGCGCGCAGGATATTAGGTTGGAAAGCGGAGACCAAGCTGGAACAAATGGTCAGCGAGATGGTCCGCGAAGACCTCCGGCAGGCAGAGCGGGACCAGCTTTGTAAAGTCGAGGGCTATCGTGTCTTTAACTACCACGAATAGCATCATGGAAAAGAACGCTAAGACCTATGTTGCAGGCCACCGCGGGTTAGTGGGATCGGCTGCCAAGCCTATCTCGACGGCTCCCATGATCTTGTGGAAACGGGCCGCCACAAACTACCCTGCTCGGCATTTCTGTCAGCCGACGCATCCCAATCGCGTTGCGGGGGATATAAGGGGCCTGCGGTCGAATTCGACATCCGCTGCGCCGGTCGAGGATGCTATACGGGACCTCCTGTTGACCGTTGTAGAACGCGGGGTGCCGGCAGGGTGAGGTGACGAGATGCGGTATGCGTATCCGGTAGTACTCATGCCCGACGAAGACGGGCGGCTCGTGGCGAGCTTTCCGGACGTGCCAGAGGCACTGACGGATGGAGCCGGCAGTGGCGGAGGCGCGCAAGAGCGCGACGACAAGGTCGGCAACGGGTTCACGCTGGTGTACCGCAAGGGCGCGGGGACGCCGGCGTTCCGCTGATGAAGCTCCGCGAGCAGGCAGGGTCGTGGTGGTTCCCGTCTACAAGGAGGCACCCCAGCTCGTTCACCGTCTTGAGCTCATTTTGGCGTCCACTATACGGGACAGCCCCCGTTTGCGGCAGCTTCTGCTTCGCCGATCAGGCGAAACGGCCCCCTGCCCGCACCGGTTCCAGCAGCGCGATCGATCAAGCGCATTATCGCTTCTACCACGTTCGGGTAAGCCTTATAATGCGCCAACGCATCGTCGGGAAGGTTGGGGAATCGAGAATGCCATCGCGTTTACAGGAGGCCTTGAGGGACACCCGTGTCCGCAACCTCATCTAAGTGGATTCGCGCGCGTGACACCATGAAAGAGCTTATGGTTCCGGTGTGGCGTCGGCCGTATCCGCGCGTGGGCGTGGGTATCGTTACCTACAACCGCCCTCGGTATTTCCAGCAAATCGTCCACGCGGCGCTCACCCACTTCTCGCCCATCGCCGACCTGTTCGTACACAACGACGGCTCGTCGCCGAACGATGAGTACCGCCGCATCTTTGCCTCGCTGCCCAAAACCGTCAGCATCTGCGATTCGCACGAGAACCACGGCATCGCTCCGAGCAAGAACGCGCTGCTCAAGGCGATGAAGGACTACGAGTACCTCTTCATCCTTGAGGACGATATCATCCCGCTGTCGCCGAGCGCCATCATTGAGTACGTGAAGGCTAGCCTGCGCACCGGCATCGAGCACTTCAGTTTCGCGCACCATGGGCCTGCCAATGCGAGTGGGCCCGTAAGCGCATCGGGTTGGGTGGCGTTCTATCCAAACGCGATTGGCGCCTGGTGCATGTACACGCGGCGGGCCATCGAAACCGTCGGATACCTCGACGAGAATTTCCACAACGCGTGGGAGCACGTGGAGTATACGCACCGCCTCGCGAAAGCCGGGCTCACCTCGCCTTTCTGGCGGTTCGCCGACGTGTACGGTTCGCAGCGCTGGTTTCGCGAGATCCCTCAGGCGATCGAGTCGAGCACCATCCGCAATAACCCGGCGTGGCGGCGCCACATGCGCGAGGGGCTGGTCTACTGGTCGCAGAAAGATCCGGAACACTTCCCGCTCCGTCACATCCTCGAGTGCCTGTCGCGTCAAGAGGTCGCATGAAATCTACAGGGGCCGGCGGATCTGGCGCTACGTGAAGACGCGCTTGAGCCTACGGGCGCGCCGTTCCACCGAAGTGCCGGCACAACGGGTGGTGTCGGAGGATGGCGCGTGAATCGTTCGGGATGCGCGACGAACGCCTGGAAGCCGTCCGAGGAGGGGGGTTGCTCGAATTATGGTTTATCCTTGGCCAACCGAGCTTCCAACTCCAACACCCCGCGCTTGCAACGGCGCGAGGCGCTGATAGAGGGCCACGATCAGCTCGTCTTTCTACTCATGCGTCAGTGACGCGAGATCAGGGATCTCAGACATGACTCGAACTATGCACTACATACCGCTGAAATGCAAAAGTAGGCTGAATAATTACACGACGGGATTCGAAAAACGACACTGGATCTCTTATCGTTGGTGCCGGGGAGGGGAGCGATCCTTGGGACCAGACCATCATTCATTGCCTGACCGGCGCTCGATAAACGCAACCGCGATGGACCGATTGGCCCGTTGCGGCCGCAAATTGGCCATGGTGCGCTTTCAAGAAATAAGGATCGACGTGACGCGAAACGGCAGAGTGCTGGGAAGCTACACCCTTAATCGCACAGTGCCGGAGTCTTCCGAATCGGCGCCAGCCCCCGTTGCCATGTAGTCCGGAGATCCTATGCATCCCCGCTACCGCCAAACCTGCCGCGTCTGCGGCTCCGTAAAGCTCAGACCCGTCATCGATCTCGGCGACCAATTTCTGCAAGGCTCCTTCCTTAAGCCCGCTGTATTGCTGCCGCCGCTGCGCAAGTTACCGACTCAGCTCGTCCGTTGCGACGTGACCGGTGACGAGAACGCCTGTGGTCTCCTGCAGCTGGCACACACCTTTCCGCCAGACATTCTATACGCGAATTACTGGTACCGGTCCGGTACCAATGCGACCATGAGCAACCATCTACGCGACATCGTCGAGAGTGGGCTTGAGCTTGTGCCGACCCCACGGACGGTGCTAGACATCGGCTGCAATGACGGCACGTTGTTGTCCTACTACCCCGCGGAGACGGTTCGATTCGGTGTCGATCCTTCGGATATCGCCAATGAGATAGGCGGCGACGTCACGGTCACCAATACAGTCTTCCCGTCACCTCAGGCAATGGCGACGCTACCATCAGGAGGCGTCGATATCATAAGCTCGATCGCAATGTTCTATGATCTCGAGGATCCGGTCAGCTTCGCTGAGGCAATCGCCGAGAAGCTTGCGCCGAATGGCATCTGGATTTTCGAGATGTCGTATCTCCCTCTGATGTTCCTGCAGAACTCCTTCGATACCATATGCCATGAACATCTCGAGTATTATAGCTTAGCGGTGATCGAGTTTATCGTGCGCCGTGCCAACCTGCGGATATTCAAGGTTGCGATAAATGATATTAACGGCGGTAGTATTCGGTGTTATGCCTGCGATGCGTCGAACGATACCTACGGCTCCCCGGAAGACCGGCTGTTGATGCACCGGCTGCGCATCCGCGAATTCGATATGCAGTTCGACACCGACGTGCCCTATATCGCGTTCCAGCAACGGGCTGAACGCCTGAGAACAGAGCTTAACCGTATCCTGTTCGACATCCGTGCCGCTGGCCAGCGCGTGCACGTTTACGGCGCCTCGACGAAGGGCAATGTACTCTTGCAGTGGTGTGGCATCAACCGCCTGATTGTCGACTGCGCTGCAGAGCGGAACGAGCAAAAGATTGGTGCGCGAACGCTGGGTACGGATATCGCCATCGTATCTGAGTCGGAATCACGGGCGATGAAGCCTGACTACTATCTGGTGCTGCCCTGGCATTTCAGGAAAGAGTTTCTCGAGCGCGAGCGCGAGACCATTTTTGCCGGCACAAAGTTGCTGTTTCCGCTACCGGAAGTAGAAATTGTTTCGCGCGATAACTACGATGAAGCGTGCCGCCGCGCGGTCGGCGGCTCTGACCATCTACTATCGCTTATGACGGACTAGGGCGGGCACGTGGCCATTGCCCTTGTGCTAGGAGTAAACGGACAGGATGGCAGCTATCTCGCCGAGGAGATGCTTGATAGGGGCCATGACGTGATTGGGCTTGGACGGCAAGCGGAGAGCCGGTATGTTATTCCCTCGCGCTCTTTTAGATATCAAATGATCGATTTAACCCAGGATGCGGCGCTAGAAGCCGTACTTGATACGTGCCGCCCCGACGTATGCTTCCATTTCGCCGCTATCCACGGTCCAGCAGGTTTCGCCTACGAGGGAATCTGGCGGCAGATGATGCGGGTAAACGTGCTATCGTTGCATACACTATTAGAATTCGCGCGGGTCAGGCGGCCACGGATGGGCATTGTGTATGCCGGCTCCGCCAAGATATACCCGTCACCATGGTGCGGGCTAATCAACGAAACTACGCCGTACTGTGCGAGCTGTCTATACAGCATCGGTAAGATCGCCAGTCTGGACCTGATCCGGCAATACGTCAAAACGCACGAGGTGGCTGCGAGCAACCTCGTGCTTTTCAACCATGAATCAGCAAGACGCGGGCCGCCTTACCTGCTGCCGACGCTGGCCGACGCAGTAGTACGTGCGCGGATCGATCCTTCGTACACGACCGCTGTGAAGACGCTGAACTTCTACGCCGACTGGTGCTCGGCATCGGAGGTCGCGTCCATCGCAGTAGACGTGGGCATGTCGCGTGCGAGGGGGAATTTCGTCGTTGCGTCCGGCCATACGTGGTTTGCGCGAGATGCCATCGAGGCTATTTTTCGGCGCTACGGGCTCGACCACCAGTCACACATACGCGAATCGCTACCACCATCCTATCCCGGGCCAGCGTTCCGCGTTTCGGTGCGCCGTCTGCAGCATGCCGTAGGCCGTCGACCGAACCGCGAATTGCTAGACATCATGGACGAGATGGTCGCGGAAGCGGAACGGAGACATGTTGCCACTATGGCGCACGCGGTGACATGAGCACACCACGTATCCTGCTTGGGCAGCTCGGTTCCAACGGCGATTGTCTGTACGCCACGATCCTCGCGCGGCAGATGCGGCGCGATCACCCTGACGCGGAGATCACTTGGGCGATCTCATCACAATGCCGTCCACTGTTGGTGAACAATCCTTTCGTCGACACTATCTGGGAAATTCCGATCGCTGGTTGGGAGCAGCACGAAGCGATGTGGCATTTGTTTGAACGAGAGGCCATCCGGCGTTTGCTGCGCTATGAGTTCGATCACGCTGTGCTGTCGCAGATCTGGCCGAACAATTTCCAGAACTTCGATGGGACCGTTCGTCCCAGCATCTTGCGCAGTTATGGCAGACCCATCACCGTGCCTATGGAGAACGTGATTTACCTCACGGAGGAGGAAGAAGCACGCGTAGAAGCATACGTCTCAGCTACCAACATGCGATCCTTCGCGAACCGAGTGGTATTTGAGTGTTCTTCGAAAAGCGGACAGTCCTTCGTTACACCGGAGCTCGCGCAAGAGATCGCCTCGCATGTCTATCAGACGATGCCGGACACGACGTTCCACTTTTCGACGCATCTACCCATGGATTTGCGGCATCCCAATAGCCGTTGGGCCGGACAATTGACCCTTCGGGAGAGTGCAGGGT
>JBOIDW010000428.1:0-3413 GCA_050740655.1 Gammaproteobacteria bacterium
ATGTGATAATACAAGATGTGACCCTAAATCTCCGCGGCGAATTTTGATTCACTTGGCCTCGTGGTTGTGAGATCATGTGCACGAAGCGGAACCATGAAGAGTGAGCGTGAGAACGATGCGATGGCAACCTGGATTCTTTGATGTTGAGCGACGTGCGGCGAAGTTGACGGAGATGGGAGATCCGTTGGTGGGATTGAACGCGGAGATTGACTGGGAAGCTTTTCGACCCAATCTCAATCGTGTGCGTGAGAAGGTGAGGAAGAGTAACGTGGGTGCTAAGGTGAACCCCTCGATCACGCCTTGCCGTCAGCCCGTCAAGCCAATGGCGTTGGCCTTGGTTCAGCACCGATTCAGCCGGGAGTTGCGATGATTCCTCCCCTCTAAAAGCAATGGAAACGGGCCACACATGAATGCAGTTCGGCGTAGTCTTATCACGGCGTCGGCCATGATAGGCTGGACCATCTCTTGGTCTGCGCATGCAGCCTATGATTACCGTCAGGCCGTTGACGTAGCGGTCGTAGGGTCGCGCGGCCAGTTTCGGACCTATCCCGTAGCGGCGGGCCGCGGCGGGAACGTTGTTCGCGCCTATCTCGAAGCGAGTCCTCAAGAGCCCTACCGCATTCGAGTACGCAATCTCACCGGCGGCCGGCTGGGGCTCGTCATTGCCGTGGACGGACGCAATATCGTGTCGGGAAGCCCATCCAATCTGGCGCGCCACGAGGCCATGTACGTGCTCGACCCCTATGCCACCGAGGAGTACCAGGGCTGGCGTACCGGGCGCAATCAAGTCAACGACTTCTATTTTACGGAGTGGCCGGAGGCCTACGCCGAAGCGTTTCGGGATCGCTCCGCGCGTGGCGTTATTGCGGTCGCCGTGTTTCGCGAGCAGCCGCATTACCGGCCGCCCCCTCAGCCGTATTCCTTCAGGGACAAGGCGCAGCCGCGTCCCGGCGCACCATCGGAGCGCCATGGCGAACCCGGCACGGGCTTCGGCGACGAAACGTACTCACCGTCGCGCCGGGTCGAGTTCGTACCGGAAGGCGTGGCGGATTCGCGATACTTTTTCAAATACGAATGGCGCGAGTCCCTCTGCCGCAAGGGCATCGCCGATTGTGGTACCAAACGGCATCGACCTCGGGAGCGCAATCGTTTCTGGCCGGATGACGACGGCGGCTACGCCCCGTATCCGCCCAACCGGGGTTGGCAATACCGTAAGCCCTAAGCGCCTGAGCACACCGGAGCGGTGGACACCGGACTCCGGCACAGGTACTACAAGGCACCGTCAGCGCGCTGTTCGGACCGATGGGTTGCGTTAGCAGGAAAATCGAGAAACGGTTAACTCTTCCCCGGGGATTCCTTCCGGGGGACGCATAGTCCCGCTGGTCTCCAAGTCACCTTGGCCACGAAGTCCTAAGGCCGCGTATCTTCACAGCGCCGTCTATTGTGCGCCGCACAAAAGGCAGGCTAGAATCTAGTGGTGGCCAACGTACGGGCTCTTGCTGGGACCCTGCCCGCAGGCCGACCCCCATCGAAATTGGAGAAACCCTATGGAAATCAATGGGAAAATTGCCCTAGTGACGGGCGGCGCGAGCGGCATTGGACGGTCCGTCGCAATGGAACTGGCACGCCGCGGCGTGAAACTCGTTGCACTGGTGGATCTGACCGATGAGGTCGGCAACGCCGCGGAGGACATCGACCGACAGGCTGGCCGCAAGGTAGCGCGTGGCTTTCGGGGCGACGTGACCAACTCGGGCTTTCGCCGCGAGGTATACGATGTCATCGGCGAAGAGCACGGCGTGGTCAATGTCTGCGTACCGGCCGCGGGCCTTACGCGCGATTCGCTGGCCGTGAAAATGAACAAGGAGACCGGCAAGGCGGAAATCTATGCGCTGGAGACCTTCCGGTTCGTCACCGAGGTCGATCTGATCGCGCCGATCTACTGGTCGCTGGAGATGGTCGCACGTGTCGCGGAGTCGCGGTTCAAGGCCGGTATGCGCCGCTGGCAACCGCAAGAAGGCATACAAGGCGCGATCATCTTCATAGGCTCGATCTCCTCTCAGGGCAACAAGGGACAGATCGCCTATGCCGCTGCCAAGGCCGGTCTCGAGGGGGCCGCGGCCACGATCATGAAGGAGGCGATCTTCTACGGCGTGCGCTGTGGGGTTATCCACCCGGGATTCACGGATACGCCGATGGTACGCGCTCTGGGCGAGGAGTACATCAGCAAGCACATCCTGCCGGAGACCCAATTGGGACGGTTGATCCGGCCGCAGGAGATCGCAGACGCCATATGCTTCATGATCACGAACTCGGCGGTGAGCGGCGAGCTATGGGCCGATGCCGGCTGGCATCCGTCCCCGGCTTGATGCGCGGATCGGCACTCGGTTACTCTATCGATTGGGTTGCACGGCCGCATCGCCCGGGAGCCTACACGCGCCCCCGGCGCACGCCCAAGCGTGGCGTAGTCCTGCCTCGCACCATGCCCGTGACAGCGATGCCCGGCACAGAGTCATTGCGCTAATCCAGTCGGATCGTTTCCGTTCGCTATCTCTCTATAATCATTGCCAATATCGGACATCACCCCGAACAAGTCCCTGGGCCAGCACTTCCTCCACGAAGCGGCAATCGTGGAGCGGATCGTCCGCGCTATCGCACCCCGCCCTGGTCAGCACGTCGTGGAGATCGGGCCCGGCCTCGGGGTCCTGACGGCACCCCTGCTGGATCGATTGGGGTCGCTGGACGTGGTCGAGATAGACACCGGTCTTGCGCACGCCCTGGAGCAGCGTTTTGCGGGCCGCCCCGGGCTACGGATCCATGTGGGTGACGCGCTGGAATTCCGGTTCCGCGAACTTTGCGAGCCGTCCCGGAAGCTGCGTTTAATCGGGAATCTCCCGTACAACATCTCGACCCCATTGATCTTTCACGTCCTGGACGAGATCGCATGCCTGGCCGATATGGTGTTCATGCTGCAATGGGAGGTCGGGCAGCGGATCTGCGCCGGGCCGGGCAGCAAGACCTATGGCCGCCTCAGCGTGATGACGCAATTCCATTGTCAGCCCGAGCTGCTGTTCAAGGTCGGCCGGGGCGCTTTTCGTCCGCCACCCGAGGTGGAGTCGTGTATCGTCCGTCTGGTACCGCACCCCTCCCCCCCTTACGCCATTAGCCCGGCATTGTTCGCCCGCGTGGTCCAACAGGCATTCTCGCAACGCCGCAAGACGCTACGAAATGCCTTGCGCGGCTGGGTCGATGAACCAGGATTCCGGGCCGCAGGGGTCGATGCCGGGCTGCGCGCGGAAGCACTCGGGGTCGGTGATTTTGCACGCCTGGCCGCCCAGGTGGCGGTCTAGCCCGCGCGCCGGAAGAGGCCCGAAATTAAGACTACTATCTCAAGGTCTCCGGGCGGGATCTTACCC
>JBOIDW010000429.1:0-5798 GCA_050740655.1 Gammaproteobacteria bacterium
CAGCAACATTGGAAGAAAGGTACCCGCTATGCCCACTATCCATTCTGCCGCACTCGTTGACTTGGATATATCCGCGCGGCGGATTAGAAACATCAGTGCAACGAGACTTTCCGATATAACTACCAACAGCAGGTACGGTTCGCGCAATTCGAGAAATCGGACGAAATGCGCCTGCGCGAAAAGACCATATAAAACGACCAGCGTACCATCTACTACCGTTTTCTTCAGTATGGCTTGGAGGTTGATCATACCGGGCGGCGTTCGCCAGCTTTTCCATTTCCAGGACGATCGATCAAGCGAGTTGTCTACCTACACTCCAACAAAACGCCCGCCTTTTCGGTAGTCTTTTCGGCAGATGCTCCGTCGTAACTCCTCGCCGCCAGCGCGCGTACTTTTTCCAGGTTATTGAAAGCTACCTCGTTAAAGCTTGGTGAGCTTCTCATCGCTTCCATGAAATACTGCTCCGCCTGCTCATAGTTGCCCTCAACCATGCACAAGTATCCGACGTTGTTCGACGCTTGCGTTTCAGACATGATGCGGCTGAAAGCATCCATCGCCTTGTTGTAATTCCCTTTACGCACATGCAGCAAACCAAGATTCGACCAGCCTTTCGCATGTTTCGGATCTTTGGTAACGGCCTGCTCCAAGTAAGACTGGGCGGAGCCCCAATCCCCCGCCGCGTATTTCGAATACCCTAGATTTGCGAGCACCATCGGTGAATCCGGTCTCTCGTCCAGTGCGGCTTTATAGTGAGCCTCCGCGGCGGTATAATCCCGGTACATATCGGATATCACCCCCAGTCCGTTATGTGCTCGCCAACGCTTCGTATCCGCAATCACCGCTTGATTGAGAAATGTTTCAGCCTCTGTATAATCCTTTTTGCGTAGTAAAATGAGCCCAAGTCCCTCCAGCGCTCCCGCATGTTTATCGTCACCTTCCAACACCTTGCGATAAGCCTTCTCAGCAAGGGCCGAGTTACCCTTATAGCCGTGGATACTACCGATCCGGAAATGTGCCTCGATATTAACAGGGTCCCAATGAAGCACTCGGACGTATTCGTATAGCGCGCGATCGACGTCGCCGCGGCGCACCGCTGCGTCGCCGCGGCGCATGGCTGCCTTTACGTGCTTGGCGTTCTGATCCGCGTCGATTGATAAATGCTCATTCATCGCCGCGCATCCTGCCGTAGCGACATACACGACAATTAATATTACTCGTGGAATTATCATTGTATCTCCTCCCGATCAAATGGATCCGAGTTTCGCATCCGTGGATCCCCGAAGATGACGAGCAATTATTTCGTTAGCTGAGCAAATGCCTTGGCGATCGCAATAACCGCAGGACCAACGGCGACGACGAAAAAAGACGGCCACAAGCACAAAACCAGCGGGAATATTAATTTCGTGGCAATCTTCGCCGCTTGTTCTTCCGCCGCCTGCATGCGCTTATCACGATACTCCTCGGAGTAGATCCGCAACGTATCCGCGATGCTCGTTCCAAACCGCATGCTCTGGTTGAGCAAAGACACCAGCCCGCGAATATCGTCAAGCCCGGTCCGGTCCGCGAAACTACGTAATGCGTCGCCGCGATCGACACCCGCGCGAATCTCGGCGTTGACCAGAGACAGTTCCTGTGCCAGGACCGGATGGCTGATCGCAAGCTCATCCGCAACGCGAAGCAGGGCGCTATTCAGTCCCGCACCGGCTTCGGTGCAGGTGACCAAGAGATCGAGGGCATCCGGCAGTGCATGCCGAAGCGATCGCTTTCTGGCCTCGATGCGCCGCGACAAAAGAATACTCGGCAAGAATAAACCCGCCACGGCGCCCGATAACGCCGCCGTGATCACTTGTGTTGTATTAAAACCGGGGAACACAGTAGCGCCTATAAACACGACGGCGGCGAACCCGAGCGCCAAGAGGAGCTTTATCGCATAAAAATGCTCGAGCGCATCGCTCGATGCGTAGCCGGCTTGCACCAGCTGCAATCGTGTGTTCGTGCGCTCCGCGCGATGTTTTGGGAGCATGAAAGGCGCTAACGGTTTTATCGCATTAGTGAATCCGGCGGATACTTGGCCTTTCTGTCCGGAACCGGAAATTCCCCGCAAGCGCTGCCGGACGGGATCGAACACACCGCCGACCGCAATGAGGACACTCATCGTGAATAGCACCGCGGCAATGCCCACCATGACCGAAAACACCCAGCCCTTCGAGCCCGCATCGCCAGCCACCATCGTGAACAACTGATAAAGATATTCCATGGGCCGTTCAGACTTGAATACGAATCACGCGCCGGATCCAGAATATGCCCACTAAGGAGAGCAAAAAACCATATAGTATCAGCCTGCGGCCCATTCCGTCTGAAGTCATAATCTGAAGGTAGTCCGGTTGAATGATAAAAAATATCGCTGCCAGCGCATAAGGAATCAGTATCAAGACCCACGCGGACATCCGGCCTTCCGCCGAGAGTGTTCGTACCCGCCGCCGGAACCGGAATCGTCCTCGGACGACCGCCGCGATTTTGTCCAATATTTCTGCCATATCGCCGCCTGTTTCACGTTGAATCGCCACCGCCGTTACTAACGCCACCAGGCTCATGCTGGGCACGCGCCGGACCATACCCAGGTACGCCGCCCTGATACTCACCCCGTAGTTGATGTCGGAAAAAGTCTTGCGGAATTCGCCGGAAATCGGGTCAGCCAACTCCTCCCCGACAAACCTGGTCGCATCGGTAAAAGGTATGCCCGCCTTCAAGGCGCGGCTCATTACGCTCAGCGCATCGGGTAACTGCTCCTCGAATTGATCGAGCCGGTTGTTGCGCTCCAAGCGCAGTTTCAGGATCGGCAGATAAAACGCGACACCCCCCGCCAGCAGCCCTAGGTGAGGCATACGCGATAACGCCGTCACCGCAACAGCCACGCTGAGCAATACTACGAGTGACCAGATGGCTACTTGGTAAGCAGGAGTCGAGCGGCCGGCCTGCTCGATCAGCGTTCCCAAACGCTCCATTCCGGGTAAGCGCTCCAGTGCACGGCCGATAGGGGGCAGTTTCCGCAGATATTGCTCTCTGAGCAAGGAGGAAGCTGCCGGGTCCATCGCGCCGATGACCTCGCCGACGCGCGCCCGTAGCTTGTGTGCGACCCGTGCCTCCGTTCCGAAGGTCGGAATAAGCACCGCGCTCGCCATAATCACGACCGCAATGAACACCATGAGTAAAAACGCAGTGTAATCGGTCTCCAGGTAATTACTCCACATACTCCACATGTCGGCAGCCCCCTATCGGCGACGCTGCGCCACGTTGCCGGGGGTGAAACTATCCAAATCCAGATTGATACCGCGCTGCTTCAGGTGCTCATACACCTTGGGTACCGCACCCGTGGCTTGGAAGTGGCCCAGCACGTTCCCTTCCTTATCGACGCCTGCACGCTGGAACCGGAAGATCTCGGACATGGAAACGATCTCTCCTTCCATCCCCTGGATATCCTGCACGCTTACGAGGCGGCGCCGCCCATCCTCCATGCGCTCCAATTGTATTACGACCTGAATCGCAGAGGCGATCTGCGCCCGCATCGCACGCACGGAAAGCGGTAACCCGGTCATCATGATCATGGTCTCTAAACGGGCCAGTGCATCGCGCGGGGAGTTGGCGTGTACCGTAGACATCGAGCCGTCATGGCCGGTATTCATGGCCTGTAGCATATCGAGTGCTTCGGCACCGCGCACTTCGCCCACCACTATGCGGTCGGGACGCATACGCAAGCTGTTGCGCACGAGATCGCGCTGCGTTACCTCACCTTTGCCCTCGATGTTGGGCGGCCGGGTCTCCAGCCGGACCACGTGCGGCTGTTGGAGCTGGAGCTCGGCAGAATCTTCGATGGTGACGATGCGTTCCATCTCCGGGATATAGGCGGACAGCACGTTCAACAGAGTCGTCTTGCCGGTGCCGGTACCCCCGGAAACAAGGACGTTGACCTTGGCTCTTACGATGGCGTGCAAAAACGCCATGATGTTCCCGTCGACACTACCGTAGCTCACCAGATCTTCGGAACGTAATCTGTCCTTGGGAAAGCGGCGTATCGATAATGCCGGGCCATCGAGCGCCAAAGGGGGTATGATGGCGTTGACACGTGACCCATCCTTCAGTCTGGCGTCCACCATGGGGCAGGACTCATCAATGCGCCGTCCAACCCTGGAAACGATGCGATCGATGATGTTGAGCAGATGTGCGTCGTCCCGGAAATGAACGGGCGCGTACTCAAGCTTTCCGTTGCGCTCGATATATACCGAATTGGACCCGTTGACTAACACGTCGGTAACCGTGGGGTCCGCCAGCAAGGGTTCTATCGGACCCAAGCCGAATACCTCATCCTCGATTTGCTTGACTACCCGCTGGCGCGCCAGTGCGTTGAGCGGAACGGACTCGTCGTTCATGACCCGGTGGGTAATTTCCCTCAGCTCCGCCCTGGCCTGCTTCTCATCGACCCGCGCGATTAACGTCAGATCGACCACTTCCAGCAGGCGTTCGTGTACGCGATGCTTCCACTCCTGTTCTTGAACGGCGGCACCGTTGTTGGCGGACACGGGGCTAATTGCCGGCGCATGCACGACCTCGGGCGCGCTTGCGCTATCGATGTCCACGCGAATCGAGCTGCGAAAGAAACTTTTCATGTCTTGAACTGCCCTTTTTCTGATTACTGCGAAAGTCTAGCAAACAAACTTTCAATCAATCCTTTCGGTTTAGGATGGTGTTCGTGCCCGGCGATCTCGGTCGCTATGGCCTCAATAGCCCTAGTGATCGGCGCGTTGGGCACTGCCTCACCCATGGGGACACCGATATTGATGGCTTCCGAAACCCTTGCGTAATCGTTTGGCACGATGTGCACCATTTTCGCCTCGGTGGAGGCCGCGATGTCCTGCACCGTCACTGGACTGTTCTTGTCGTAACGATTCACTACTGCGTGGATCCGATCGCGCGGCACCCCGAGCTCACGGGTCATGATGCGCACCATGCGCTGCGCGTCGCGAACGTGCGTAACGCTTTGTTGTAACACAACGAGCACGTAGTTTGCGTGTTCCAGCGTGGTGCTGGTCAACCGATCGATCTGGCGCGGGAGATCGACGAAGATGTGTTCGTAGTCGTGCACGGCCTGCATGAGCAGCCGTGTGAGGTTTTCTTCCGGCACATCCCACGGCCGCGCCAAGTCATCGTTGCTTGAAGCTAAGAGCCGCATACCGCTCTTGTGCTTGAGCATGTAGCCTTCGAGCGCGATGCTATCGAGGTGATCCGCCGCGGATAACGCCGTGAGGATACTCTCGCGCGGCGCCATATCGAAGTATAAAGGCAGGGCACCAAACTGCAGGTCGAGGTCAAGCAAGGCCACGCCAAGCTTCAATTTCGCGGTAATACAGTGCGCGACGTTGGCCGACAGGAAGGATGCGCCGGAACCACCCTTCGCATTGATCACGGCGGTAAGCTGCCCGCTTTTACCCTTACCCGTGCTGCCCTCCGTATCGCGCATCAAGCGCCGCACCGCGACACATAGATCGTCGCGAGCCACCGGGTGACCGAAAAACTCCCGTGCCCCCGCCCGCATCGACAGTCTCAGCATCTCCGCGTCGGCTTCCGACCCTATCACGATGATCTCCATATGGGCATCGTGCCGGGCTCGCTGTGTCAAGCAATGAAGCTCTTCTTTCCAAAATCCGCTCAGGTCCAGGACCAAAACGCGCGGTAGCGTGTTGACACCATGCAGGGGATCGACGTGCCCATTCTCGATGTGCCGCACTTGGACCTCCAAGTTG
>JBOIDW010000430.1:0-1564 GCA_050740655.1 Gammaproteobacteria bacterium
ACATGACCTTGATGGCCACTTTGCGGTCGAGCGCGATCTCGTGGGCGAGGTAGACGGTAGCCATCCCGCCACGGCCGAGCTCACCCGCGATGTCGAAATCGCCGAGGGTGGCGCGGCGCAGCTCCTCGAGGAGGCCGGCCTGCGGATCGTCGGCGGCGGCGGCGACGGCCACCTTGGCGGTGGCGAGGCCGCCCTGCACGCCCGAGACGTCGAACCCGCAGCGCGAGCAGAAGTGCGCCCCCGGGGCGAGCGGGCTCTGGCAATGGCTGCAGACGTTCTGGTCGGTCATCGTATGGCGCGGGTCCCTCGCGAATCTACCCATCGGCGTGAGGGCGAGCAAAGGTGACGGGGTGGATTTGCGGTTTCGCAGGGCCGGCGAGTGGGGGCGTATCTTCAAGCGGGAGGCCCCATTGACTCGGGGTCGGTGCTCGGCTAGAATGTGAGTCTCACCGCGAGGTTTTTCGCGGTGCGTTCTTTGAGAATTGATGATCGAGCGTGTGGAGTGCGGCCCCGAGATGAGCGGTACGCGGTCAGACGCGTGCCGTCAGGGGTTTGACTCTGACGTGATTCGGACGACAGAAACAGTCGTTTGATTTGAGCTGTTCGAATTCTCTATTGGAGAGTTTGATCCTGGCTCAGGACGAACGCTGGCGGCGTGCCTAACACATGCAAGTCGTACGGGACCGGGGGCAACTCCGGTTCAGTGGCAGACGGGTGCGTAACACGTGAGGAACTTGTCCGGTGGCGGGGGATAGCCGGCCCAACGGCCGGGTAATACCGCATACGCTCGTTCGGGGGCATCCCTGGGCGAGGAAAGCAGCCGCAAGGTTGCGCCGACGGAGGGCCTCGCGACCTATCAGCTTGTTGGCGGGGTAACGGCCCACCAAGGCTACGACGGGTAGCTGGTCTGAGAGGATGATCAGCCACATTGGGACTGAGACACGGCCCAGACTCCTACGGGAGGCAGCAGTGGGGAATATTGCGCAATGGCCGCAAGGCTGACGCAGCGACGCCGCGTGTGGGATGACGGTCTTCGGATTGTAAACCACTGTCAGGGGGAACGAATACAGGGCTTCGATAAGGGGACCCTGGGTGACGGTACCTCCAAAGGAAGCACCGGCTAACTCCGTGCCAGCAGCCGCGGTAATACGGAGGGTGCGAGCGTTGTCCGGAATCACTGGGCGTAAAGGGCGCGTAGGCGGTTCGGTAAGTTGTTGGTGAAATCCCGGGGCTCAACTCCGGGGCTGCCAGCAAGACTGTCGGACTTGAGCACGGTAGGGGCAGATGGAATTCCCGGTGTAGCGGTGGAATGCGTAGAGATCGGGAAGAATACCAGTGGCGAAGGCGTTCTGCTGGGCCGTTGCTGACGCTGAGGCGCGACAGCGTGGGGAGCAAACAGGATTAGATACCCTGGTAGTCCACGCCGTAAACGATGGACACTAGGCGTCGGGGGGAGCGACCCTCCCGGTGCCGTCGCTAACGCAGTAAGTGTCCCGCCTGGGGAGTACGGCCGCAAGGCTGAAACTCAAAGGAATTGACGGGGGCCCGCACAAGCGGTGGAGCA
>JBOIDW010000431.1:0-2711 GCA_050740655.1 Gammaproteobacteria bacterium
TCTAATTTGCTGCTATTCATGATGGTCTTCATCCTCCCATCATGAACAGTGGCCGCGCCTAGTTCAGGCTCATCTTGTGTTAGAAATAAGCCCCCCCTTCAGGCTCATTTTGCATTGGAAGAGGCTCGGGATGGCGCCGCGACGCTGAATAGGGTTATATTGCGAGCGATACCAGGCGGGGCCGGCGGAGTTGCGGCCGCATTATCCAGGCTGAGGGAACGGAGGACGTTGGGATGCGTATTTCGGGGCTCGACCGGCCCTACCTTGAGTGCTGTCCGCGTCGCGGTGACCGGCGCCAAACCTCTTGGCGCGCCATGCTGTATGGCGCTTGGCGTGGCCGGCGCGTGGACGAGCGGCGCTGCGGCCTGGAAGCGGGTTACGTGGATCGTTACGGACCCTGGGTCACGGTCCCCGCCGTAATCCTTTGTCTTTTAAGTGCCGCGGATGCCCTGCTGACCCTCCAGCTCGTTGCGCGCGGCGCCCGTGAACTGAATCCCCTTATGGGCTTCATGCTGGGGATAGGCCGGGACGCGTTTGTCGGCTCGAAGCTCGTGCTCGTAACGAGTGCCACCTTGATCCTGGTCATGCATAAGAACTTTCGGCTATTCAAGCGTTTTTCGGGGGCGGGGTGTTTGCGCATTATTACCGCCGGTTTCGCCGTCTTGGTGGCCTACGAGTGCGTCCTTATCGCGTTCGTGTAGTCTTCTCGTTACCGGTTTAGCCGAAGACGGGTTTAGCCAAACGCGGCGGGCGCCCTCGGCGAGCCTTCGCGAATCTCCGGCGTGACGCACCGGCTCCGGGTCCGTGCCGTGGTCACCGGGGAGATAGCGGCTCGGACACGGGGTAATCTTACCGGCCCCTTTCCAATTCACGACCATCATGCTCCCTGCGACAGCGATGACAACCCGTTCGTTTCTCATGACCTTCTCATCCTCCTTCTACTGCGTGCGTGTGCTTGTGTACGTTGGATAGTCAATGATGACTGCGCCCCGCTATGAAAGTTTCGCGCCGCGCCGGGGTGCTCGCAGGGTGCGTGAGGCTGGTCGCGTATTGCGTGCTCTTTTTGACTAGCGTCAGGAGACCGTGGATTGCTTTGCCACATTGGGCGCTTTGATTCGTCGCTATACGCGGCTGTGCGCAGAACCCCTCGCCATTCCCAGGGCTTGACGAGCCCTCGATGCGCGCTCGCAGGCGCGCTCGCCCTGGCGTCCGTGCTCTGCTCAGGCTGCGATTTCGGCGGGCCGGACGGCACGCCGGCACTGCGTTCGCAGGCCGGACCCATTCCGGCCGAGCCGCAACGTCCCGGCGACCCCGAGCAGGGCTATCACATCCTGGTCAATGGCGGCACGGTCAGTTGCGGCATCCCGTATTCGGCCTACGTCAAGAGCGCCAAGCCACCCGCCGCCGAGGCCTTGCTTGCGGGACGCACGGGTCGTAACGCGGCGTTACCGTATTCTTTCAATGCCTATCGCGCTGCCAGCGGCGTGGAGTTGGTGGTGTCGAATTGCCTCACCTGCCACGCGGCGCACTTCAATGGCGAGCTGATCGTCGGGTTGGGCAATGAGTCCTTGGACTTCACGCAGGACCGGGTGGCCTACGCGGAAGGGATCGGCGCCTTGATCGAGGACCCGCGGGAGGCCGAGGCATGGCGCAAGTGGGCGGACCGTGTGGCCGCCATCAGCCCCTACATCACCACCGACACGGTGGGCGTCAATCCGGCGATCGACCTCACTTGGGCGCTCTTCGCCCACCGCGATCCGCACACGCTGCGCTGGTCGGACCGCCCGCTCATCGCGCCGCCGTCCGGGCGGCCGCTGCCGGTCAGCGTACCGCCCTGGTGGCGTATGAAGAAAAAGCACGCCCTGTTCTACAACGGCGCCGGACGCGGCGACCATGCCCGCTTGATGATCCTGGCGTCTACCCTGTGCACCGATACGCTGTCCGAGGCGCAGGCTATCGATAGGGACGCGGCGCACATCCGGGCCTATCTCGCCTCCCTGTCCGCGCCGCGTTACCCGTTTCCCGTCGATGCCCCGCTGGCTGAACATGGCGCTCGCGTTTTTCTAGCAACCTGCAGTCGCTGCCACGGGACTTACGGGGCGGAGGGACGTTACCCGAATCTCCTCATCGCGCTGGATGAGGTCGGCACCGACCCGCTGCTCGCGCGTGCCGGCACCGATGGCAGCGAGGAGCGCTTCCAGCGCTGGCTGCACACGTCGTTCTACGGCGAACACTCGCGGCTCGCACCCGCCGAGGGCTATGTTGCACCGCCCTTGGACGGCGTATGGGCCACCGCCCCCTACCTGCATAACGGCTCAATACCGACGCTTGCGGCGCTCCTCGATAGCCCGGCGCGACCGCGCTACTGGCGCCGCTCGCACGATACGCGCGACTATGACCCGGCTACGCTCGGTTGGCGCTATACCGATCTCCTTGGGGGTAAGGCGGAGACGCCGGCCGACCAGCGCAAGTGGGTCTATGACACCACCCTGCGCGGGTATTCGAATGCCGGCCATGGCTACGGCGATGGTCTCACCGAGCGCGAGCGCAAGGCCGTCATCGAGTACCTCAAGACCTTATGACTATCCGACGTCCGGGAGGGTCATCCGTCTTCAGCTACGCCGGGCCAGGGCGTATCCTGACTCCCATGACGGCCGCCGGACCATGAGCGGGGTGCGCTACGATCTCATCGTGATCGGTTGCGGGATCCA
>JBOIDW010000432.1:0-6113 GCA_050740655.1 Gammaproteobacteria bacterium
GTGCGTGGTGATCCGGGAGGAGAGAGGATAGCCGGCCCGGAAATATGAAGCCATGATTCAGCGCCTTTCCGAGCACGCTCAGACCCGGCTGCGCATACCGATCCTGCTGCTGGGGGCGCTCCTGCTCGCCATGCTGACCATCTCAGGCCTCACCCTCTATGCCTTAAAGGGACAGCATGCAGAATTGAAGAAGACCCTCGGCGAATCGCAAGAACAGGCCTTAGCCTTCTTGGCCAACCGTCTGGAGCAATCCCTGCTCAATGCCGTCCAGAACCCGTTCTTGATATTAAAGAATATTCCCCAAGAGGAGATAGCAGAGGCACGCCTGCATTTATTGCGCTCGACCTTTCCTGGAGTAGAGGAGGTACTGTTTCTCGACCGGCAGATGACCTTGGTCCAGAGTTTTCCGCCCCCTCTAAACAAACATCAAGGCCGTTTTAATCAATGGATCGTGCAGCGCCTGCAGGAAGCGGAGGTGAATAAGGAGAGCCAGCCCTTTCCCCTGCACACCTTTGTGGAGACCATCGGCGGGCAACCGGCCCTCTTTGCCTTTCAGCCTATTAACGATATCCCCAGCCGAGATGCGAATGCCCAAGGCTCCAACCTATCCCGCGACGGCTGGGTGCTGATGCGTTTCAATCTGGGTATCCTCAAGGCCAGCCGTGTGGTGCCCTTGCTTGCCGAATTCAGTCAAGACCAGGGCGGCCCCGTGCAACTGAAAGATCCGGAATTTGCTACCGGCAAGGACAGTTTAAGCGTGCCTCTGACACGGATTTTGCCCGGATGGATGCTGGCTTTCGAACCGCCCCGAACTCTTCAGGAGGAGCGGTTACACTACCAGAGCTGGGCAATCATCGGTGTGGCGGGCGCGGCACTGGTTGCCATCGCTATCACCGGCTTTGCCATATGGTGGGAGATTCGCCGCGAATATGCCTTGGTGGAATTGCGCAACCGCTTCGTCGCCAATGTCTCCCATGAGCTGAAGACGCCGCTTTCGCTGATCCGAATGTATGCGGAGACCCTCTATCTACGGCGCTTGAACGACCCGCAAAAACAGCATGAATACCACCGCATCATGTTGCGCGAGGCGGAGCGCCTGTCGCAGATGATCAACAATGTCCTGGACTTCGCGCGCCTCCGCGCAGGGGTTGAGCTTTACCGGCTAACGGAAACGGATTTGCGCGCTACGGTGTCGGCAGTCCTCGCGCACTACGGACCGCAGTTGGAAGAGCGGGGTGCGCGCATTGACGCTTTCCTGCAAGAGCAACTTCCCCCGGTGTCCCACGACCCCAATGGGGTGCCCCAGATCCTCCTCAACTTGTTGGATAATGCGTCCAAGTACGCCGCCAGCGGCGGGGTCGTTCAGGTGCATCTGGTAGGCGATTCTGACTGGGTTGAATTACAGGTGATCGATTTTGGGCCGGGTATTCCGGCTGAAGAGCACGGGCGACTACGCCAAGTCTTCCAGCGCGGTCGCATGACTGAGACAACCCGCGGCAACGGTTTGGGGCTTGCGTTGGTGGAGCATATTGCTCAGGCACATCACGCCCATTTCATTCTTGATACCCCAGAAGACCACAGCGGGGTAAAAGCGGTCGTCTCTTTTCCAACTTACAAGGGTAAACCATGAGCGGAACACCCACCATTCTCATCGTGGAAGACGATCCGGCCATGCGCATGGGGCTGCGAGATAACCTCGAGATAGAAGGCTATAAGGTGATCAGCGCACTGACTTTACGTGAGGGCCGGGAGGTCGCCCTGAAGAAGAACCCTGATTTGGTCCTGCTCGATTTGATGCTGCCTGATGGTAATGGGATAGAACTGTGCCGGGAACTGCGCGCCCACGGTTTTCCGCAGTCCATTATCATGCTCACCGCTAAAGGCGAGGAAATGGACAAAGTACTCGGCTTGGAGATGGGAGCTGACGACTACATGGTCAAGCCGTTCAGCCTACGCGAGCTGCTTGCGCGTATTCATGCCCATTTGCGGCGCAGCCAAGCCCTGGAGGGCCTGCAAGACCCGGTACGGGTAGGCACAGCGGAGATCGATTTCAAGCGCCATCTTCTCACCCGCGACGGAGAGGTGTTGGAAATCAGCGCCAAAGAGCTGGATCTATTGCGTTTCCTGGTCGCCCACCGTGGCCGAGTGGTGTCGCGCGATACCTTACTCGCCGAGGTATGGGGGCATCCGCAAGACATCGTCACGCGCACCGTAGACAACTTCATCGTGCGGCTGCGCAAGAAGATCGAGCCTGATCCCACGCATCCACGCTATCTCCTCACCATCCATGGCAGCGGTTACAAGCTGGTGGAAGATTGATACGGGACCTGGAAAGTCGAGGGGATAGGATTCTTAGAAGCCCTGTTTCTTGAAGAGGGAAGGTATACTGCGAACGGGAACAATTTACCGAATCTACATTAATTAACCTCTCTAGCCGTCACCCCGGCGGAAGCCGGGGTCCAGTGCAGCCTATAGAGTCCCTCCTGGATGCCGGCTTTCGCCGGCATGACGTAGGAGTAACGATAATTTTTGACCGTTGTACGTAAAGTACTGAACCTGTCAGCGGTCAATGACGCGAGATCTCGGTCTTGGATCGGGGGCTATTCGGGCCATTCGATCTCGCCGGGTATCGAATAGTGAAGCGTTTTCGTGCCTTGAGGGAGTGTGGCCAAGGGAGCGGTCGGCTCAGGGGGATGAACCGGATGGGAGGGGGTGTTGGTTTTCGATCAGGCCATCGATTGCGCCGCGGCCCTAATTAATCAGTATGCGCAACGGGACATCCAAGTCCCCCCTTGCGCCTTCGGCCTCGCGGCGAGTGTTGCCTTCGGCGGAGTGCAAGCAGTCCGACAGTGGAGTGCTGCATGAGGGCGGCCAGTGCCACCGCCGGTCCGCCCGGGAACACCGGGATCCAGGGCACCGGGAGGTGGTGGTTCAGCGAGCGATCGCCATCCGTGGCGCCTCAACCCCGGCCATCCCTGCCGAGGCGACTGCGCTTCAATACGACTGACTACTACTCGGTGTCACGCCGTTGGCGCTGTGAGAGATACGCCTCGGCCCGCTGCCGCTCGCGGGAACGCAACACATCGACGGCATCCCAGCCGTCGTCCGTATCCACGGCCGCCGCTCGAGCCGACTCCGTGCGGCGCGGCGGGTCGGGACGGCGCCGCGAGGTCAGCAGTCCGCCGATGGCGCCGAATAGGGCACCGACTGCTGCACCTAATGCGGCGTAACGCGGTAACTGCATGACCTCGCTGAAGAGCTGCAACGGCGGGACCGCCAGCAATTGGGCGAAGCTTACGCCCGAGGCGCGCATCACAAGGCCACGGTCCACCAGCATCACGAGGGCGACCTGCAGGGCACCGAGGACGGCGCCCGCCAGGGCAAAACGCAGAATTTTCATTTCATATCGACTGAGGACAGCGGGGTAACGGCCCCAGGATAGTGTCAGGCCCCGGACCGCGCAATGGCGGTACGCCGCCTCCGCCCCGCGCCGGCCAGGTCGCCACAGCTTCTGCCCCCGGACCGGTGGCTCGCTAGCCGTTGCCATCCCCTGCGGTTAGCATGACGGGGGCCATGCATCGCAATGACGCGCCTTTAGCAGCGCTGGGCCGCAAGCCCTTACCCCACTTCCCCGGCTGGTGGCTGGCGCTGGGCCCCGGCGTCGTGTGGATGGCCTTGGCGCAGGGCAGCGGCGAGTTGATCTGGTGGCCTTATATGGTCGCGAAATACGGGCTCACCTTTCTCTGGCTGCTGGTCCCGGCCTGTCTCATCCAGTACCCGCTCAATGTCGAGATCGGCCGCTACACCCTGCTGACCGGCGAGAGCGTCTTCCACGGATTTATCCGTCTCAACCGCGGCCTGGGGATATTTCTGTGGCTGCTCATGAGCGTCTCGTTTCTCTGGTTCGGGGCCTTTGCTAGCGCCGGCGGCACGGCGCTCGCCGCACTCACGGGCTTCCCGCGCGGCTGGAGCAGCGCCCATCAGAGCCTGTTTTGGGGCTATCTGTCGATCGCCGTTTATCTCGCCGCCCTCCTAGGCAGCGGCGTGGTCTACACGGTCATCGAGCGCTTTATGAAGCTCATCGCCGTGGTGACGCTCGTGGGCCTGTCCTGGGCGTGTTTGCAGCCCGAGGTCCTGGCGAGCCTACCGGATTTCGCGCGAGGACTGCTGGGACCGGTCGGACCCATTCCACGCCCGTGGGAGCAAGACGACGCGACCAAGCTGCTGACCGCCGTGACCTTCGCCGGCCTCGGCGGGTTTTGGGTCCTGTTCTATTCTTATTGGTTACGCGACAAGGGCAGCGGCATGGCCACCCATATCGGCCGCATTACGGGTCCCTTGGCGGGCCAGCCGGAGCGCGTGTCGAGTGACGGCCACCTCCCCGACGATGGGGCCGAAAACCCGCTCCGCTGGCGGACGTGGCGGCGCTTTCTGTCCGTGGATGTGAGCATCGGGGTCATCGGTAATCTCCTCACCACGCTGATGACCTGTCTGCTCGCCTATGCGCTGCTCTACCCCAAGGGTCTGTTGCCGGAGGGCTATGAGATCGCAGTGGTCCAGAGCCGGTTCTTCGAGGTCGGCTGGGGCGAGGTCGGCCGCTGGTTGTTTTTGTTCGTCGCGGCCGCCTTCTTGACCGATACCTGGATCGCGACGGCCGATGCCGTGAGCCGCATGCAGGCCGACATCGTGCACATCCTGTTCCCCCGCGCGCGGCGCTACGAGGCGCGGCGCTGGTATTATTTCTTCCTCGGCCTGCTGACCATCATCACCTCGCTGACCATGCTGATCGCTGCCCCCGGGCCCTTGATCCTGTTGAGCGCCGTCATCGGCTTCGTCGGTACGGTCATCTTTCCGGGCGCCCTCTATTGCCTCAACCATCGTTTGCTCAGTCCGCACCTGCCCGCCTGGGCGCGCCCGGGCCCGCTCAGCCGCTGGTTGCTAGGCGTGAGCTTTATCGTCTACCTGGCCCTGTTACTTGCCTATCTCTCGGCTATACTGACTTAATCAACATCCCCCGCTTGGCGAACGGGAGGTGGTGTTGCGAAGACTATCCGCGCCGTTACCAGGCGCGGGCGGGCGTCACGTACGGAGGCTTAGGCGCGGCAGTGCTGGCGTAGCGCTTGCTCCAGGCACGTTGGGGACCGCCACACCGTCAAAAATCGGACTGGAGTCCCGCTGCAAAACGGGGGGTGACGCGATGTATAACACGACTAGCCGATGGATGACGCTTACGCGACGGGGGGATTCCCACAATATCGTCGCAACGCGGATACGCGTCGTCGGGGGGCGATTACGAGCCCTGGTGCTCTGCCTCTTGACCTTGTCCTGTTCGACAGGGCGGGCTGAGGATCATCAGCTTGGCGGCTGGCGGCCGATCGGGCATGAGATGTACGAGGAGGATACCTTCGATCCTTCGGCCTTCGACAACCCGGAAGCGAGCCTAATACCGAGTATACTGGTGGATCTCGCGCGAGACGGGATCCGTTATAAATTGAACCGGTATCACAGCGTGGGGGTGGACGTCCTTGGCGAGCAGGACCCCACGGAGGTGATGCTACAGTGGTCGATTGACCTCTACTGACCCGCTAGGCGAGCACCCCATGTACGCTCGCCTACGGACTGACCTGAACAGGCTCAGTCTCCCAACCTGTCTTTAACTATTCACCCCGCGAAACGCAGCTCGAAGCGCGTACCGCTGCTAATTAATAGGGCCTCTCGCCGACGTAATTTCCGGGCGGGTCATAGATGCAGACCCAGACCTCGGAACGGGCACAGCGTGCGACCGCACAACCGAGCCATGCGCTCGTCCGCCATACGACCTGGCTGTAGTGGCCACAGCGTTTGCCGTGGCGGCAACGATTAGCCCGCGGGTCGTAGTCGAACCTTTCCGACACCCAAAGACCGACGACCGCGCCGGGGGAAAGCGAGCGTCCACTGGACCAGGCCAGATTCTCGCCGTATCGGCCTTGCATCCGGTGCCGCATGGAACAGCCCTCGCGGCCCAACTGTGCCGCCCGGTCGCCGGCATAGCGCGCCAGCGCGTCGGACCAGCGAAGGGGGGGCACCCCAACGGCGGCGCGGGCGGCATTGTGTCCGGCCAGCAGCGTTTGCGA
>JBOIDW010000433.1:0-4309 GCA_050740655.1 Gammaproteobacteria bacterium
TCAAGACGTTCAGCACGGCGGCCGTCCTGGACAGCTACGGAGCTGACTACCGTTTCAGGACGCCCGTTTACCACACCGGTGCGTTAAAACAAGGGGTATTGGAGGGCGATCTGGTGCTCGTCGCCTCGGGCGACTTGAGCCTCGGGCTGCGCGAGCGGCCGGACGGAACGCTGGCCTTCAACAACGCGCCCGAATACGACCACACCTACGCGAACACCGGTCTCGCGGGGCCGGCGTTGGTGCCGGGAGATCCGTTCGCCGGTCTCAACCGGCTCGCTCAAAACGTAAGGAATGCCGGTATCCGCGAGATACGCGGCAACGTCGTGATCGATGATCGGCTGTTCACGCCGTTCTCGGGGTGGTCGGGCGGGTTGATCTCGTCCATCTGGGTGAACGATAACCGGATCGACATCACGATAACGCCGACGGATCCCGGCAAGCCGGCGGCCGTCGACTGGCGTCCCAAGACCGCCGCCTACACGGTCGAGTCGGCGGTCGAGACCGTCGCACACGGCCGGGAGACGACGCTCGAGGTCGATGCACCCAACCCTGGCGTGTTTCGCATCCATGGACGAATCGCCTCAGGCCATGGACCAGCGCTCCGCGTGGGCGAGATCGCGGAGCCGGCGGCGTTCGCTCGCATGGCCTTCATCGAGGCCCTGGAGCGCGCGGGTGTCCGGGTGCGCGCGGCGGCGAGGGGTCCCAATCCGTCACAGCTCCTGCCGCCTCCGGGGTCCTACCGCGAGAGCCAGCGGATCGCGGAACAGGTGTCGGCGCCGCTCAAAGAGTTCATCAAGGTCATCCTCAAGGTGAGCCACGGCCCCGGCGCCGATCTCATGGCCTGCCTCGTTGCGGTGAAGGCAGGGAGTCGCAACTGCGAGGAGGGGCTCAAACGGGAATTTGAGGTCTTCACCCGTTTCGGTTTTCCTCCCGAGAGCACGTTCCTCTTCGATGGAGCGGGTGGGGACGAGCGCGATCGCACGACGCCCGCGGCGGTGACCGCGTTTCTGCGCGCGCTCGCTGAGCAGTCCTACGGGGCCGTGTTCCGGCGGGGCCTGCCGGTCCTTGGAGTGGACGGCACGCTCGCGCAAACACAAGTGGGCTCGCCGGCCTCCGGCCATGTTCAGGCCAAGACTGGGCGTCTTACCGGGGTAACGCCAGCCGATCAGGTCCTGATCACCGCGCTGACCTTGGTCGGGTACGCCGAGGCTAAGAGCGGCCGCCCGCTCGTCTTGGCGATCATGGTCCGGGACGTGCCGGTTCCATCCCTACAAGAGATAACCGCGGTCGATGCCGATCTAGGCGCGCTCGCCGCGGCGATCCAACAGGGGTACTGAGCGCCACAGCCGCCGCCCTACTTCAGACTCAGCTTGTGTTAGAAATAACCCCTCCCTAAGACTCGGGTATAGGAATTTCAAACGCCCTTTTCCGGTAAGCGGAAGAGTACGGATGGACCTGTGGGTTGTCAATGACGCGAGCCGTCGGTCCAGGATGCGGGATGTTTCGGGCCCTTCGGCCGTCCGAGACGCTCGGATCCGGGGGCGTTTTGGCCTCTCGGGCGAGTTCCGGCCAAAGGAGGCTGTCGGCTCGGGGAGTGGAACCGGGTGGGAGGGGATGGCGGGCTGGGATCAGGCCATTGGGAATCGATCGAATGACCGTGCGGGCGATCGGGGCGGTGCCCGTGCGGACAAGCCGAGGTGGGTGAGGATCGGGGCGATCACGGGGGGATGTTCGATGGCGACGAGGATTGTCGAGGGGCTGCCGCAGTGGGGACAATGTTCCAGGTCGATTATCGAACACCCGCGTGAGCAGGCAGGCCCAGCTCAGGCGGGCAGGCGCCGCGGGAGTGGGTGGGTCGGCTGAAGGGGGATGGGCGTTGAGCGGCACGCTCGGAAAACCAGGCACAGGAACGTTGCCTGCTGGGCGCCCCGAGGATGGAATGATCTCGGGACGGAGCCTGGCGTTGGGCGCGAGCACGCCATGGAAGCGGATCAGATGCAACCGCGGACGGGGGACGAGCGCGGAGGGGGCTTGACTGGGCGGGGGGCGTGAGAAGATGGCTCCGCCGGGGGCTGTTCCCCGCGGAGGAACCTCATGCCGAGCCGCTCCAGACTCCGTCCGTCTCTCCTCTTCGTCCTCGCCGTCGCTGCTTCGTTCGTGGCCGGCCACATCTCGGCCGGGACCCAGTTTGCGACCTCCATCAACAAGGGGCTCGTGAACGCCTTCGCCTCGGTCGGCCAGAGAGGCGGCCTTCGACACCAGCTTCGTCCCGCCGAACCCGGTCTTCACGGACGGCTCGGTGCAGCTCTTCCTGGCCGAGGACGTGAAGCTCGGGACGGGGGTGGCTGGCGCGTGACGCGGATTTGGAACGCGGCGCGGCAGGGGTCGACCGGTTGAGCCGGATTCGGCGGCACGAACACGTTCAGCCGGCGGCCGCGGCGGCGGGCCGGGAGGCCAGTCGAGCGGACGCTTCGAAATCACCGAGATTAGGCGCTTCGCAAGAGTGGCACCTCATGCTGCGCTTCGGGGAACAATATTGACCGCTCCGAAACGACGGCCTACGATGCAAGGCTGATGAGCTACCGCGACCGCATCACGATCGAGCCGGGCAAGCGCGGCGGGAAGCCTTGTCTCCGCGGCCAGCGCATTACGGTGGGCGACGTGTTGGAATACCTGGCTGGCGGGATGAGCGAAGCCGAGCTGCTCGCTGAGTTCCCGTACCTCGAGCACGAGGATGTCCTGGCGTGCCTCGAGTACGCCGCCGACCGCGAACGGAAGTTCGCCGCCGCTTGAAGCTGCTGTTCGATCAGAATCTGGCGCCATCGCTCGTGCGGCGTCTGGCTGACGCGTATCCGGACTCTGCCCACACGTTCACCCTCGGCCTCGGCGAGGCGGATGACCGCGAGATCTGGGCCTACGCCCGAGATCACCGCTTTGCGATCGTCAGCAAGGATTCCGATTTTCATCAACTGAGCGTTCGGGAGGGACCGCCGCCCAAAGTCGTCTGGGTGCGGCTGGGCAACTGCTCGGTCGACGATGTCGAGGCGATTTTGCGGGCACGCCTGGAGGACTTGGAGCGATTCTCCGTCGGAGCCGAGGCCTTCTTGGTCATCGGTGCATCGCCGTGAGTGGCCTGCTGGCCGAACAGCTCGGGGCGCTCCGAGACGCCATCGCGCAGTGCGTAGCCTGGATGGAGCGTAGCGGAATCCGGGATAATGTTAGGCATGGTGAATTATCGCCGTGCATGTCTTCCCGGAGCCAGGGGGACGCTGACTTCTCGAAGCGCTGGCGTGCGATTAAGACGCGGTTCGCTCGGCGTTTAGGTATTGTCCTGGGCCATGACCAGCGCGGCGAATACGATCTTTAGCAACGGCGCTTCTAGGAACACCTCGTCCGTGATGAGAAGGAGTCTGCCCGCCACGTTGACCACATTTACTGCAATCCGGTGACGCATGGTTGGGTCGCCCGACCGTTGGACTGGTGGTGGTCCTCGATGCATCGCTACGTCCGTTCGGGGCTCCTCCCGCCGGGTTGCGCGGCTGTCCCGGCGGTAGGCGGGTTCGGCGATTGAATCCCGGATTCCGCTGCGCTCCATCCAGGCTACGCTCGCTGTTCCTGAAGATGGCCGACGAGTGCACCAAGGCGCATCCAGGCGTGCGCGAGCTAGTCACCGCCCTATCTTCTCAGCCGGAATACGTCCATGACGAAAAGCAAGCTCAGCGAATATTCCGCCAAGCGGAGCTTCAAGGCAACGCCCGAACCGGCTCCCGCGCTTACCGAAGGGCGTAGCGGACCGCTGCTGTTCGTCGTCCAGCAGCATTCGGCTCGCCGGCTGCACTACGACTTCCGGCTCGAATGCGACGGCGTGCTCAAATCCTGGGCGGTTCCCAAGGGACCGTCGCTCGAACCCGGCGAGAAGCGCCTCGCCGTGCACGTGGAGGATCATCCCTACGACTACGGTTCGTTCGAGGGCGTGATCCCGCCTGGACAATACGGCGCAGGCGAAGTGATCGTCTGGGATTGCGGTGTCTACTCGCCCGACGAAAGCGGCCAGACCTGGTTTCACGATCGCAAGCAGGCCGAGCGCCAGGTCCGGGCGGGGGTGGAGCAAGGCAAGCTCAGCATCGAGCTTCGCGGCGAGAAGCTCAAAGGCTCCTTCGCGCTGGTGCGCACCAAGGATCAAAAAACCTGGCTCCTGATCAAGCACAAGGACCGGTTCACCTCCCAGGACGATGTCACGCAGAACAACCGCTCGGTACTCTCCGGGGTCGCGGTAGACGATCTCAAGGTCGTTCCCGTGCATCGGATC